>NZ_JAYGGZ010000033.1:0-75578 GCF_034931465.1 Anabaena sp. UHCC 0399
TCCAATAGTTTTACCAGTTGGTTCTCGCTTCTCTACTCTGTCTTGGTCAATGCAAAACTGCGCGTAGTACCCATCGGCACGACGTACAACCCGCACACGTTTGAACTGTTTCACCTGGTAGAAATGCAAGTCACGAGTTCCCCAAAGTTTGAAAGTTCCTGCTTTGAATCCGTCGCCAAAAGTGATGTAGCGACGGTCATCAGAGAGCTTCCAACCGCTAGTTTTATACTCGACAGAACCATGTGTCTGTTCTTTCCTAAAGCGTGGATAACCAATATTTCCTGGTTTAGACTTTTTGCAGTTATCAAAAAAACGAGCAATTGCACTCCAAGCCCTTTCGGCACTGGCTTGACGAGCCATAGAGTTCAACTTAGCAACCCAAGGGAAGTTTTCATCGGCAGCAAGGACAGCGCAATAAGCACTCAAATCGTACCTGCCAATGTTTCGGTTATCCATCCAGTACCGGAGACAAGCGTTACGGACAAAACGAGCAGTTCTAATCGCCTCATCCAGCGATTGATATTGCTCATTTGTTCCTTCAAGTTTTGCCTCAAATACCAGCATTATTACGTCAGTCAAGTTGACGTAATAATATCATGGATGCTGCTAAAAACTCAACTACCCCTCTCCCTGTTAAACCTACGGTTTAATCTGGGTCAAGGGGTGTCTCGTTTTTAGCCCTCGATTCATCTCACCGCCAACCGTTCCGGTGTGGCGGGAGCATTCTCTCGGAGTTTAGGTAAGCTGAATTTAGATACATCACGTTTTTTAGAAGGACGCTCACTTGACGAACTTAGTGCTGATGAAGTTTATGTCTTAGCAAAAGTTCTCCCAGGTTTTCATAAGGAGAAACGTCTTCAAGTTTATAAAGGAGTTCTACAAGAAGCGCTCAAAGAAGGATATGTTGACTATAGCAGCAGCCTAGAAGTTCTCCAGCAGATGCGTCAAGAACTAGATATTACAAAAGAGGAACACGATCTGATCTTAACCGAACTTGAGGTTGAGTATCCAACTATACTAGATCCCAGTAAGCAACATAATCGTGAGGATTTGCTGCGACAGGAAAGCTATCGCGAAGCTTTTTTGGATGTATTTATAGAGGTGGCTAAAAATCATCCTAATCAAACTGTGGTAGCGGAATTAGTTGAGGTAATGACTGGAGAAAAACCAATTGAATCTCTTGATGCTGTACTCAACAAGTTATCTAAGGACGAATCTCTTCCCCTGCAACAGATCAGAGAGGAATATGCAATTACAGCCGCAGAGGAAGAAGAGATATTGAAAACAACCGAGCCTCGTCAGTTATGGACAACTATCGCTTATACCCTTGATACACTTAATCGGTTAGAAGCGATCGCCATTAAGCGCCAACTCATAAAAGAAGCTACACCTATTACTGTTAAGCAGGAATTAAGCGTTGAGCAAGTTGCTCATTGCCAAGAAATTTTCCAAAAATTTGACAAGGATGGTAATAATCGTTTGTCAAGAGGAGAATTATGCTCGGTTTTAAGAGTTCTTGGTTGCCCGTTTTCACCTCAACGGGTACAAGAAATAATGGATGCAATTTCAGAACACTCTAATAGTGACAGTGTTAGTTTTGAGGAATTTGCTGTACTACTACAAAGCGATCTAGGCTCTACCAATGAAGATCAAATATTACAGTGGTTTCATCTATTCGATGCCGATGGCTCTGGTTATATTAGCTTAGAGGAATTGCACTTATACATCAAAGATATTGTTCCCAATATTACTAAAGCTGAAATTGAAAATATGCTGAAGCTAGCAGACACTAGCGGCGATCAACAAATCAGCTACGAGGAGTTTCGCGATTTATTTCAACAGATGACACAATGACCGCATAATTCATCCCAGCACAGCAATATCTCGGTCATTGCTTAACTCATGGGATGAGCAAAATTAAAGCCCAACTGCTGTTAAACTCACACGAAACCTTTGGGATCGCCAAAAAAGCAGACTAGATTCGCAAATTTTTTAGGATCTTGTTGGAGTAAAAAAAACTACTATGCTCACATCTTGCACCAACCGTATTAACCAGTAAAGATTAAACAAACCAGCATGAAACTATAACAACAGGCGAATAGAACCAATTAAGTAGCTTTTGTTTTAAATAAACGTGAGTCTCCAAGGAAGGCGCACCTCACGTTAATAGTTAATAGTTCTCCCCCCAGTCCACAGTCCCCAGTCTCCAGTCCCCAGTCTCCAGTCCCCAATCCCCAGTTATTTAATTTTGAATTTTGTTAGCGCAGCGTTAGCGAGTCTGCGAGCGTCATTTTGAATTTTGAATTGATTTGTCCCCAGTCCCCAAATTAACCGCGTATGAGATTGATGAGAAAGTGTACAATGGTTGAGCGATAAAAATAAAGCTTTAATAAATTAGTACGGATGGTTATGTGTAAATACCACTCCGACAGATAAAAGTATATGTATGACGAAGAAGACCTAAGCATACTCGAACTCGATGTCGAGGAGGATTTAGAAAGTCCCTTAGATAAACTAGAACCAATCACGGCTGAGTCAGAATTGCCAAAACCTGACCCAGACGAAATGTTAGCACTGCTGCAAAACCCCCAACGTCAACAAAAGATGTTGGCAGCTCGTGCTTTTTGTGATATTGAAGACCCACGCGCTACGCCCCTTTTAATCGACCTGTTGACTGATACTTGTCCATTAGTGCGGGTGAGTGCAGCTTATGGTATTGGGCGCAATCCCAGTACCGATGCAGTTGAACCATTAATTAATCAGCTAAATCGAGACTGGAACGGCTATGTACGCAAAGGTGTCGTCTGGGCTTTAGGGAATTGTCGCGATCGCCGTTGTTTAGCACCCCTAGCAGATGCCTTAAGAACCGACATTTCCGCCGTGCGTTTGTGGTCTGCTAGTGCCTTAGCACAAATGGCAGATGTCGGTTACGAAGCAATTATAGGAGCAATACCCCCCCTAATTGCAGCCTTATTTCAAGACCCAGTACCAGCCGTCAGAAGTAACAGTGCGTGGGCAATTGGGCAATTGTGTAAAGAACTACCCTCTAACGTAGTTTATGCCGCAGCGATCGATGCCTTAATTCAGTCCTTTGCCGAAGAGAAAGACTTAGGTGTGCGGGAAGATGCCAAAGCTTCACTACTAGGTGTAGGCGACCCTCGTGGCTTGCAGCTAATTGAAACCTTAGAACAAGAAGGATGGTTTTAGAAGAATTAGGGGTTTAGGGGTTTAGGGGAAGGAGACAAGGGAGAAAGAAAAAATTATTACCCCAGTCCCCAGTCCCCAGTCGCTTCTACTTCTCAGCTACAGGCTTGACCACATTTAAATCATAGGGACGTTCCGTATCATCCTCGCCCAAATATTCACCATTTTGAATTTCCAGAATGACTAAGGGAATAGACCCTGGATTGTCAACTTTATGCAGCGTTGCAGCTGGTACATAAGTTGATTGGTTACGGTTTAGTAAGACTTCCTCATCTCCACAAATCACCTTAGCCACACCAGAGACTACAACCCAGTGTTCATTGCGGTGATAGTGGATTTGTGGTTTGATACCGTGTCTGGGCTTGATTTCAATGCGACTAATTCTATAGCTTTCTCCCTCTTCGATGACTTCCACATTACCCCAATAACGTGAGCCTGAGTGTGAGGAAGACTCATTGCCATTTAATTGAGTATTATCTTCATTCTGAGTCATAACTAAAATTTTTGAGCTAAAAGAATATTACTGTTTTCAAGAAATCTCACCGAAACCAGATAAAACTAAGTGCAATCCGCAAAAAATGTTAGGCCAACATTATCTATAAGTAACGGCTGCTGTCACCTACCCTTAGACCATAAATTGTATCCAATTATTAACTAGTTATTTTTTCTCTCCTGATGCCCAATGCCCTATTCCCTAACTCCTGTATACTGAATCCGATAAATGCGATTATTGGCTTCCTCTGTGACTAATAAACTGCCATCAGGTAAAACTAATAATCCCACCGGTCGCCCCCAAGTGCTGGGAACAGAAGGGTTAAGCAAAAATCCAGTCAAGAAGTCTTCGTAGTAGCCTTGTGGTCTTCCTTGAGCATTAAAGGGAACAAAAGCAATCTTGTAACCAGTACCGCGATCGCGATTCCAAGAACCGCGAAAAGCCACAAAAGCCCCATTCCGATACTTTTGGGGAAAAGTCTGACCATCATAAAATTGCAACCCCAATGCAGCTGAGTGGGCTTGAAATAATACATCAGGAGTACGGGTACGGGCTGCTAGATTTGGACGTTTACTTTTACCATTCGTTGTTTGACGAGGATCAAGGTTGCTTGGTTTGAAGTAAGTATAAGGCCAGCCGTAAAACTCCCCTTGTCGAATACGTGTCAAGTAGTCGGGAACTAAATCATCCCCGATCCCATCCCGTTCATTCACACTGGTGTAAAGTTCCTTAGTGACTGGGTGAAAGTCTAGACCGACTGGGTTACGTAAACCAAAAGCAAAAGTCTTTTGCTCAGAACCATCTAAGTTCATCACCTGTACCGAAGCCCGTGGTAATTCCTCTTCATCCACATTAGAACGAGAACCCACAGAAACATATAGCTTATTACCATCAGGTGAAACTACTACATTCCTTGTCCAATGCTGATTGTAACCACCACCAGGAAGATCAGCGATTTTTTTACCGTTACCAGTTAGTTGCTGTTGTCCTTGACTATAAGGAAACCGTAAAACTGCATCGGTATTACCCAAAAAGAAGGAATCACCATTAAAAGCCATACCAAAGGGAATATTCAGACCATTGGACGCACTAGCAAAGGTTTGACGGACATCAGCCACCCCATCACTATTGGTATCTCGCAAAAGACGAATGCGGTTTTGTCTAGTTTCCGTCACCAACACATCACCACTGGGAGTTAAAGCTAACCAACGTGGTGCATTTAAACCATCAGCAAAAACATTCACTGTAAAACCCGATGGTACTTTGAGTATTGGTTTTTCAGGAATTGGTACAACTTGAGGTGGTTTAGATGCACTGTCTGTGGCGAAGGGTGCAGGTAAATTCTGCAAATTAATGCGGATGGGTTGGGGCGAAAGTGTTTCCGTCGGAATTACATTTTTTACCTGTGTAGAATCCTGTGCTAATTGAGCCGCAGAAGTAGCTGCTTGCGGTATGGGACTATCTAAAGAGGTGCGAGTTTGGTTACAGCCTGCTGCGATGAATAACCAAACCAGCAGCAATAAATACCTAGAGAGCTTCATGCAAGTAAAAACATATACACAATTTTCTAAATTTAGAATCGAAATCTAGTGATTGTCACCTCTCAAAAGTCCGATTTTTGTATCTTTACACCTAATATATTGCTGTGGTCATTCATATAAAGACGAGATTTATCTACACAAATAACCCTTAACTAAAAGTCAACAGCCTACCTCTAGCCCTCCGCCTTTTCTTGACCTCACAAAATCACGTTGCTTCCGATGTCAGATGAAATTGACTCGCACAATTATATCGTTGAAATCTTGATCGCCACCATTTGGTAAATCCTCAAAGCCAAAGGTGTTATTACTTAATAAGCGGATGTGATCCACTTGTTTATCACTAGTCGGATTAGCACCCAAAAATGAGAAATAAACAGAATTTCCTCGACTTATATATGTGTTTGGATCGCCATTAGCAATAATAAATGGTGCAAAGATACTATTAGAATTGAATTTTGCGTTGGATGTGACTGTTGTTTGGTTAGTTCCTGTCAATCCGACAACCCTACTATTAATTGCTGCTTGGGTATATCCTGAATCTCCAGGTTTATAAATCGTACCGTTGATATTAATAGTACCTGTTTCATCAGTCACCTGATAAAAGCCAATAAAGTTATCATAAGCTGCCTCTCTATTAACAGTAAAGGTAGCGTTCACATTATCACCGACATAAAGCAGTTCTCCTTGAGTTGAACCTTGTTGACCAAATTGGTTACTCAAACCGAAATCTAATGATTGATTTGTCGCCTGAATATTCACTGCTAGATTTGTAAAATTCAGAGAAAAAACATTGTTACCCAAGTCTTGAATATTTTGGATTGAGGAAAACACTATGTCACTATAACTGGCTTTACTGATTACAGTTTGAGTTGTAGTGCTTTGAACTAAATAAAATCTGAAGTTAGAACCAGAGTCTAATTGCATTGAGCGAATAACATCGCTGTTACTAAACCCATTTGGCAAATTGGCAATGGTGGAGAAAAGTACCTTAGCTCGTGCTAAAGCTGCTTTGTTATAACCCTCTGCACCTGGAAGAAGTGATTTACCAGTATCATCTTTAATGCTACCCGCAGCATCATCAACATTAAATATACCTAGTTCATTCAACTGATTTCGATTAGGAGTACTGCTAGCGATCGTGATTTTGAGTATTGCTTTATCATTAGTACCTTTAATGTTAAAAACATCCTCAGAACCCTTTGTTAGTTCAGGAGAAACGATATTGTTATTGTTAACACCAATATTTAACGCTTTTTCAAAGAATAGTCCACTTTGGTCTGTTGTTTTTACCCGAATTTTGTAACTAGATTTGACATCAAAATTCGGAGCATTATTAATTTGTAACTTATCCCCATTGATCGTAAAAACGGCATTGTCGGTATCATCAATACCAGCAACTAAGCTGTAGGTAAAAGTGTTATTTGCGTCTGGATCGGTGCTGCTAAATGTGCCAATGATTGTATTAGCTGAAACATTTTCGTCAACAGTTATAACATCCAATGATAAATTTGTAGGTGCTTCGTTGAGGTTATTGACTGCGATCGCCAATGCTTTTTCAACGAAAAGTCCATCATTATCGGTAGTGCGAACGCGGATATTGTAACTAGATTTAGCTTCAAAGTTTGGAGAACTATTAATTTTTAGGTTACTGCCATCAATGGTAAAAGCAGTATTATCTGTATCACCATCCCCAGCAACTAAAGTGTAGATGAAAGTGCTATTGGCATCTGGATCGGTGCTGCTAAATGTCCCAATGGTTGTATTAGCTGAAACATTTTCGTCAACGGTTGTAACATCCAATACTAAATCTGTAGGTGTATAAATCTGAGTGTAAGTAATGCTATTGTCTGTGTTGGCATCAAAAAAAATGTCAGCGTTGACTGTAAAAATATCAGGGATGACAAATTGTAACCCTAATCCTTGATCTGCAATTTCTCCTGATTCGTTGGTTAATAATAGTGCTAAATAATCATCAGTTTGGGTGTAAGTCTGTCCACCGTAGGTAGCAAAAATATTTAAGCCTTCGTCCAGTGTTACTTGTTGATCGTCAGCAGCAGCTTGATTGAAAAAGAAGTTGCCTGTGAGACTTTGGTCAGTATTAGAGAATTTATAATAAAGGATTGAGTCAGCCATTTTTTTACCTAGATAAAGAACAGGTGCGAAAAGATCAAAATAGTTTTATTAAGCAGAAACGTGTGTAATCACATCTCTGCTAGGGTCAGTGTTCAGGAAAGGGGTGTGTTAAGCTGGCGGATTTGCTCCAGTCGTGAGTGCAGTATTCATAGCTTGAAATATCTGGCTCTGATCAACTACTCCCCGAATACCAGGTACGCTGTAAGTACCAGAGCTATCTGTCATCTGGAAGCCTTGACCCAATAATTTAGTCAAAGTTGATGAATAAGCACCTTGGTAGTAAACAGGCACAATTCGTCTGCTGTGGCTACCCCAAAGATATTTTTTACTTGGGTCAGATCCCCAGAAGTGTCCAGCATTGGCTGAAAGGTGCTGATTAAAAGTGATGTCCTTGGCGTTAAACTTTAACCCTCTAGACAGGTTTGGATCTTGAGCAGTTAACTTGGAGGGGAAGTTGGGATTTAAGGTGAGGTAGTGGTCATGGTCAGCCGTAACAATTAGCAAGTTTTTGCTCCAACCGCCATTGTTGTTGATCCAATTAATGGTTGTTTGCACGGCTTTATCGAAGTCATTCGTCGTACCAATCAGGTTATCCATGTTGTTATCATGGGCAGCCCAGTCGATATCACCGCCTTCAACCATCAGCCAGAAACCATCTTGGTCTTTACCCAAGACGGTTAAAGCTGCTTGAGTCATGTTAGCTAAAGTAGGATTTTCGTTAATCTCTCTGGCAATGAAGCTAGCGTTAGTTTCACCAGGAGACAGAGGACGAACAGTATCAGGGTTAGGAGTTTGATTTGTAGAAGTTGTGCTGCTAAAGAGTGTAAATTGACCTAAACCTGTTGTGCTGTAGTCCCCTTTAGAAGAACTCGTAGGAATGTTGCCATCTTGACCGCGAGCGCCATACAGACCAAATAACTTGCCGCCAGTATTTGGGTTAACTGATGCAGCTGTGTTCAACAGTGTCTGAGTTGCATTCGGGCCACGCTCCAAAAAGGTGTAGCCGTAGCGATTGTTAGGATTTGATGAAGCAGGAGCTGAACAAGCTCCTGCATCGCTCAAGGCTGTTTTACCAGTCAACTCTTTGTAAGTAGATGCCTTGATGTAGGTGTAGCTAGTGGCATTACAGAGTGGGCCTGAACTGGTAGTGTTCTGGTGATCTAATGGATGACCGCCGCCCAAAATAACATTAGGCTGAAAGTTCAATAATGCCTGTTGCAAAATACTGTCTTGATTGGTCTTGTTCGGGTCGTAGTCACTATCGTACTTATTACGACGATTTACGAAAGAGACAGCAGCACCGGGAGTTGCGTGGCTGACTGGTACTGAAGTAACAACTCCCGTAGACTTACCCTGTTCTTTGGCAATTTCGACGATGGTTTTCAGCTTCTGCTCGTAAATGTCTACGCCCATCGCGTTGTTATAGCTCTTTACACCTGTATAAAGAGTTGTGGCGGTGTTAGCAGAGTCGGGATAGCTGTACTTAATGTACTCTTTGTCATAACTACCGGGGTTGGCAGGTGATAGGGGAATCCAAGGAGTAGGGCCTCCCTTGGTTACGTCATAGCCTGCTAAGTTACCTGGTAGTAAAGTGTCGCCATTGGCTGTATTACCGGGATTAAATGGAGTGGGCTGGAATGAAAAGCCTGCACGAACAGGACTTGCACCTGTAAGTGAATTACTTCCATCCAGGGCGGAGTTGCCTGTTGATTTGACTGCGTTATTTCCCTCAATTGTCGTGCCGTAGGTTGTTACTAGCGCATATCCACTAAGAGTTTGAAAGCTCAAACCAGAGCCTTTACCGGCTGTGTAAAAAGCTCCACCTTTAGCGATCGCCGCAGATCGGGCTATATTCCAACCCATACCATCGCCAATCATCAAAATCACATTAATCCCATTGCCACCAGCTAGGGCAGGTTGAATGACGGGATTACCAAATATCAGCATCATGGCAGACAAAAAACTAGCCATAAAAAAGGCCAGAGGCCTCTGGCACTTTCCAAAAAGTGAAATCATTGCAATGCCTTTTAAAGTTAATTATTGATAAAAATTCGGTTCTAGATGAGTAGCGGCGAAGTCAGAAATCCCCACAGACTCAGGAGAATTAGGTTGAGATGCTATAACTGGTTGTTGGTGTGATATCCCTAAAGAAATTACGATTGCCAAAACCAAACCCGATATGAACCAAGCTAATGAGCGTTTGTACTGTTGGAGTAATGAAATCATTACAGAATCTCCTGCAAATAAAAGTTTTAGTTGAGATTAGTCCCGCTGCGCCGAGTTCAAAATTACGATCGGTTAAAGGTTTGAGCGGGATTGATTGGCAGGCAACATTAAGGCTAAATCCTGATTTAGTAAAGGATTAATGGAAGCTTCTGGGAGAAATTTATAGCTACTAAGTTGCAAAGTCATGTCTGTAATTCCAAAAGTTTTTTGCAGATGAATTTGCAATTTTTGCAACAGGCGATCGCGTTCATGAAAGTTGCACATTTCACGGTTGAATTCGCGCATAGCATCACACTATTTAAACTAATTTTTCAAATATTTAGTTTCTGCGCTTGTAAGACATTTGAAAAAGATTTATTTAATAGAGATATTTACTTCATCTGGATCGATAAATTCTGGCGCATATTCTCAAAATATTTTCAGGCTTTTTTTTTCTAAAGATAAAGCACTTAAACCAATAAAAACATTTCCATTCTGCAACCAAAAAACTCGCCAGTACATAGACTGCTATCGACAGAAATTTAGACTTTTGCTGGCGCGAAATCAGTTTAGGAGAATCATCTGTACAAGAGCATTCACACCATTTAAGTGATAGCATTAGACAAAAATCTTATAGCGTTTCCAAGTAATCTCAACTAGAAACTACATCTTTTTGTTTTGAGTATATATAACTCCTATTTGATTGCATTAAAAAGTTCACTAAATATAGGATAAATATTAGCTTGAGTCAGTTCAGCACTACTTTAACAGATTTGTCACTCTCCACCAGGCTTTAACAAACACAGTTTAAATCTAGCAACTTAGTGTTCAGTATAGTATTTTTACTGAAAATTAAAAATTATATAGCACTAATACCTGATTTTTTGATGCTGCTTTATAGTCGTTTAATATTATACTTAAAATTTATTAAGTATTATCTCGTAGTCTTTTTCAAACATCAAATCTGATTGCTATATATTTCTTGAGCAATAGCTGGAGTAGTAGAAAATAAAGTCAACATTAAATTAATAAGTAATCCATGCCTCAGTTTTTTTGAGACATAATGTTATAAATATTATCCTATTAAAAACAAATTTTGTTCTATTGTCCTTTTGACATTAGGACTAACATTAGTAGCACTATTGAGGCACTCTAACAGTAATTTATTAGCATCCCAATACTGTTGTATACACTGCCAATCCTGCTCATTAAACTGCCAATGATAACCAATTTGGCGAGTGTTAATCATGAGCGATCGCAATTCCTCAGTCCAAGCTTTACCATAAGTTTGCCACCATATTTTTAGTGTATCTCTATCTTGATTGGGATCAGGCAGTTGATTGGCCAAGTCTTGTAGAGAATTTTCCCAAGATGGTTGATAGGTTAGTAAATATTTAACATCAAGAGACAACCTTAAAACCACTAGTCGTTGAAAAAAAATATCAGCAGTCATAGTTAGGCTTACAGCCAGTGCATGAGTCAATGCTAAATCTATCGCTAAGTCTCCAGCCAAACTACCAGCAAGTTGATGATCCAAAGATATAGCTAAATCTTGATTGCAGGCTAGAGGATGTTCTGGAGGGAGAGCAATTGTCAAATAAAAAGCACGCACACTAGCACAGTGATAAGCAGCCATTACTTGAGAAGTTTTTTGTTTTAACCATTGCAGAAAATTATATAATTTATCATTCTGTTGTGCCAAGATATCAATTTTTATCTTCATTAATTGCAATAAATCATCGGCTGGATTTAACATCCCTACACTGATCAAGAAAACTTCCCGCCAACGCTGTTCATGTAAATGATTTACAAAATCTTCTAGTATTGTGCTGTTGGCATTAGAGACAATTTCTCTTGCAGTAAAATACTCTTGAAAGCTCAAATGAGAAAAAGAATAGATTCCTCTTGCTCTTTCAATCAGTAACCCGTGTTGAATTTCAATGGCTCTTAAAACAATTGCACTTGCTATTTCTAAAGCATCGGTATCAGTGATGGCATTAGGTAAATTAGATAGGTAATTGGCAATAATTTGCTGGATTTTAGTGGCAGTGATAAAGTAATTTCCTTGCTTAAAACTAATGGCAGCAATATGACTAAGCAACTTAATTTTATCTAGCAAAGACAAGTGACGATAAACTTGATCTCGTTTGATTCCTCTGGCTTCGTCCCAACGTACCAGTAACACATCAAGTGCTTGTTTATAAAGTTCCGAGTGGTTAGCCGGAAAATCCTCTACAGATTTAAAAACTAAGCAGGTGAGATTCAAGAGAATTGGTGTATTAGCTAATTCTAAAAGTTGCGCATTTTCTGCAAATTCTAGTTTTTGCATAAAATTATGTGCCAATGTATGCGCTTGCACGGGCGAATTTTTCGTAAATGCCAAAAACCATCGATGAGCAAAAGCTGCTATTTGCTTTTTATTGAAATCAGCAATTTCTACTTCTGTAAATCCGTATAAATTAAGATATTGAGATGCCAGACGACAAGTAATAATTATCTGATTTTTGTAAAATTTATTAATAAAACTGTGTATTTTATTAATCAGAATTTCTGAAACTTCTTCTATAACCTCATCTAAGCCATCTAATAAAATTAAAGCTCTCCCATGATGAAAAACTGTATTTAAATCAGTTTCAGAAAAACCAAAATTAATAAAATATTCATGTATATAGTGTAATAAACTAAGTTGACTGCACTCTCTAATTTCTCCAGCAAAGTTTTTTAGATTAATAAAAACGGGCAAATAATTAGGTTGAAAAATTCCGCGATCGCAACTTATCGCTATTGATTGTAAAAATGTAGTCTTTCCAGAGCCTGGTTTGCCTAATACCAGCAGTTTAGAGTGTTTTTTGACAGCATCTAAGCCAGAAATTCTTTCTTGGCAAACTCTACTTAAAGCACTACGGTTTACTTCAGGGGAGTCTAAATTTTGTAAATCAGTAATTTTCAGCCATCTTCTGCTGCTAATTTCCTCGTAAATATTAATATCAATATATAGATCATTGAGGTTGATCGGCTTGGCAATATCTAAAAGGTGCAAAGTACCACACTGAGCTTGAATCCTCTCATGATGAACAGAGCGCAATTTTTGTACTAAGACATCAATCTCTAAGGTGTTATTGTCAAGGATATCTAAAGGCGCAGCTTCATCAACAGCAGGATTTTGGGCAATTTCCGATGTGTCTAGATCCAACACAGAGCAGATATCATGGAAGACATGGCGATCAACAGGTTTACCACTAAAAAACTTCCAAATTGGTTGGCGAGTTTCTAAACCTACCTCAGAGGCTAAGTATTCTTGTGTCCAACCTTTGCGTTTGAAAGCTTGTTTAGCCTTTCTAATCCCTTCATCCGATGCTTGGAGCGATCGCTTTGCCATTACTTTGCCACCAAACTACAATACTTAATTCCCGATAAAAATACAAATCATACAATTTATACACTAAGTTCTACAAAAACTGAGCGCGATCGCAAACATCGATTCTACATAATAGTATTTGAGTCAGCCAAATCTACATACCCAACTAGCTTACGGCATTGCCTAAACGAGTGATCGGATATTGAGCAGTGCCAAGGCTTTTACTCAACTGACTTGTATTACAGCTATTAGTACAGAAAGCCCATACGGGACTAGCGAGGTGACGCGCTTACGCGTTCGCAAAGGGAACGTAGAGAAGGAAAAACATAATGCAAAATAAGGGGCAGACGCTCTTTCCGACGCTCCTACGTCGCTAACGCTGCGCTATCGCTACCGCTTTTGCCGCACGTAAAACCCCATCCATAAGGGGATGGGGTTTTACGCATGATCAATGAATCAATTAAAAATTTAAAATGACGCTCGATGACTCGCTAACGCTGCGCTAACAAAATTCAAAATCACCCTGATAGTTTATCAGCGCGATCACCTACCAGATTTATTCTCCACTAGACGTAGAAGCCTCTGGTGATGAGGATTGAGATGGCTGACGAGAACGACGTAAAGCATTCCTTAGCTTACTTGCACTAGAAGATGAGGCTTCTTGTGTGGGAATACGTCGCCGCCGCCGAGTTGCCGTTGGTTGCGATCGGGATGACGATGGCGTATCTGTACGCTCACGTTGCGCCCTAATGAAAGAATTTCTGATACTTCTTTGATTTTCAGAGGTTCTAGTATTGTTGGTGCTTGATGCTGTTGATGGTTGGGATGTAGGAGATAATCGCCTGCGTCTGACTCTAGTTTCTGTATTACTTCTTGTGGAAGTTTCTGTATTACTTGATGCTCTGGAAGTTTGCCGACTACTAGATTCTGCTTCTGTTGTATTTCTATTAGCAGCAGCAGCTTGTTGTCTTGCTTGTGCTTGTCTTTTGCGTTCTTGCAATTCGCGGTAACGCCGAGAACCTGTGATGGCATATTCAGTGGCGATGGATACTCCACTTCTACCACTAGCAGAAGGTTTTAATTTCCAGTTACGTGCTTGTCTCAGAGTTTCTTGATCTAAGTCACGATTACCACTGGAGTTGACAATCCTGACGTTAGTAACATTACCTTTTTCATCAGTATCAACAGCTACTTCAACTTTGCCTTCTACGCCTCTTCTTCTAGCTGCTTCTGGATACTTAATACCGCAATCACGACAAGCTGCACGGCCATTTCCTGATCTGGATGAGTTATTAGTATTATTACTGCTTGGTGGAGTCTCTATTTTTGTAGGACTTGGGGCTGTAGCTTGTGTTTCAATGCCTCTGCTTCGCCTATTATTACTAGACTGTACAGGGACGTTAGAGCCTGTAGTAGTAGAATTATTTGACTCTCCTACAGCATCACTATTTGCTCTAGTATCTCTAATTCCATTTAACAACCCTCTTAATTTGTTACTGCTTTGCTCTACAGCTTGGATTGCAGTTTGCTGTGTGTTAGTAGGTTCAGACGTGAGGACGGGTTGGGGTTGTGTTGTTGACTGTAGTTTTTGGGTTGGGGTGCTAATTTTCTCAGGCGGCTGTTGAACTTGAGGAGTTTTGAGGTTATTAGAAACCTTTTGTACTGGCTCAGGGTTTAATTTTACAGGAGCGATCGCCACGGGAGCAATCTTTTGAGGTTGTGGTCGAGTTTCTGGTTCAGGTTTTGGTTCAGGTTTAATCTCCAGTGGTGTTGGTTCTGTTTCTACCGTCGGAGGATCAACTATTGTCACCTCTAGAGGTTCATTTTCTAGATCAGGAGTTCTTTGCAACAGATTGCCTATACCTATGGCTAATATACCAATATGCAACGCCACTGAGCCAATCAGACTGTAAACCAGAAAAGACCTGAGAGCCTCAGTTTCCTTGGAACGCTGCTCAACAGCTATGCCCGAAAAGGTCATAATTTATTGCGAGCTAATATTACTAACATAGACATACTAGAACGCTTAGATACAAATATCAAGTAATTAACTAATCAAGTTATTAGCTGTATTAAATGACTATAAAATAGTTACAGAGACGTTTATAGCGTTTTTATTAGGAAAATTATCATAAATTAATTGCAAAAAAATTGCATATTTATTTAAAATGTCTTGACAATTCCTCTCAAGTTATCTGAGGATGCTAATAGTCTCTGTGTTTTTAGTTTAACGAGGCTCTTCATGGGAATTACGAATCTGTTTACAGCTGGCGGCGTAGTTATGTGGCCGCTATTGGGATTTTCTATATTGGGGGTGGCACTAATTATTGAACGTGTCAGGTTTTGGCTGAGAATCAATAATCGTCAAAGTCGTGTCATCGCCGAGGTATTAAAACTCTATCGGTTAGACAATGTAGTGGGTGCAATAGATAAACTCCGAAAAAATGCAGATTTGCCCCTTGCACGGGTTTTTTTAGCTGCGCTGGAATTAGAAGAACCAAATCCAGAAGAATTTCGTTTAGCTTTAGAAAGTGAAGCGCAAGCTGAGATCCCCATACTCAAACGCTTTCAAAACCTTTTTGACACCATTATTGGTTTAGCACCACTGTTAGGTCTACTCGGTACAGTATTAGGGTTGATTGCTTCCTTTGCTTCTTTGGATATTGGCGATGTAGGAGGTACGAAAACCGCAGAAGTTACAGATGGGATCAGTGAAGCTTTGGTATCTACAGCCGCCGGATTAGTAGTTGCTATATTTACACTGTTTTTCGCCAACTCCTTTCGCGGACTTTATAGTCGGCAAATGGCTTTATTTCAAGAATATGGAGGACAGTTAGAATTACTCTATCGCCGCCGCTATGAACGAGGACAGAAAGCCTATGCGTCTACAAGATGAACCCGATATCCCCGCACAGATAAATATTGTGCCGATGATTGATGTGATATTTGCGATTTTGACATTTTTTATTATGTCAACGCTGTTTTTAACTAGATCAGAAGGATTACCAGTAAATTTACCGCAGGCAGCCACAGCTAATAAACAGCAAGTACCTACAAAAATTACCATCAGCATTGATGAAAAAGGAGAAGTTAGCCTGAATCGTCAACTAATTCTCGTAAATTCTCTAGCAGAACAGATACGTAATGTAGCTGGTTCTAACTCAGAACCGTTAGTAATTATTAATGCCGATGAAAAAGTAGGACACGGTAAAGTAGTAGCTGTGATGGATCAAGTACGACAAGTTAAGGGAGCAAAATTAGCGATCGCTACCCAGAAGCAGTAATTTGGGGACTGGGGACTGGGGACTGGGGGAGAAAAATCCAATACCCAATACCCAATACCCAATACCCAATTACTATTGACCATTGACTGGTTTTTGATACTTACCGGGATACTTGCGTTGAAAATGGTCTTCCATAATTTTTAAAATCATTGGGGCTGCAATACTACCGCCACCACCACCGGAATGTTCAGCGAAGGCGACAATTAATATTTCTGGCTTATCAGCAGGAGCATAAGCACCGAACCAAGCATGATTTTGCTTGACACCACGCTTCCATGCTTCAGCTGTGCCACTTTTACCAGCCACTGGCGGAATAGTGGGTTTATTTAAAACTTTGCCTGTACCGTCAGAGATTACCTTACGCAATCCATCGCGGAGAATTTTCACGGTGGATGGCTTCATATGGACAGTTTCTCGCCAACTTTTGGCTTCTTCATTGTCTTTAAGTATATGTGGTTGAACGCGATCGCCACCATTAGCTGGCACAGCAAACATCACAGCCACTTGCAAAGGAGTAGTTAATAAAGCACCTTGACCAATAGACATATTAATGCTATCCCCTACAGTCCAAGGCATCTTCCAGACTTTCTGTTTCCATTCCTCATCGGGGACTAAACCTTTTGCTTCTTCTGAAGCGAATTCAAAGCCTGTTTTTTGCCCAAAGCCATACTTGCGAGTCCATTTAATCAGAGTAGGGCCGCCAACTCCTTTACCAATTTGATAGAAGAAAGTATCACTACTCCATTGCATTGCTCCCACAAAACCTAAGGGGCCGAAACCAGCGTGATTCCACTCACCAAAGCGAGTTCCACCAACAGTTAAAGAACCATAAGTTTGTAAAACTGTGTTAGGAGCAAACTTACCTGATTCTAGCCCGGCTGTTGTGGTGACAATCTTAAAGGTACTGGCTGGAGGGAAAGCACTAATGGCTCGATTGACTAGCGGATGATCTGCACCTTGTACAGACTCCCAATCTTTTTGTGTCAGTTTTTGCTTGGAGAAAATATTGGGATCAAAGGTGGGGTGAGACACCATAGCTAAAACAGCACCGTTTTTGGGATCAAGAGCAACGATCGCACCATTGCGATTTCCCAAGGCTTTCTCTGCTGCTAATTGCATATCTAAATCTACGGTCAGACGGATATCATTACCGGGTTTGGCTTGTTTTTCTCCCAATACCCGCAGTGGTCGCCCAGCCCCATCAACTTCTACCTGCTGACCTCCCCATTCGCCCCGTAGTGAGGTTTCATAGGCTTTTTCTATGCCCATTTGCCCAATCACATCTCCTAGACGGTAGCCGTCTTTTTTCTTGTCTTGGAGTTGTTCGGCGGTTAATTCTCGTGTATAGCCCAATATATGAGCTAATTCCCGACCGTTGGGATAGTAACGAACTGCTTCCGTATGTATTTCCACATTTTGCAGTTCGTTTTCATACTCTTTTATGGCTGTGATTTGGGCTTCGTTCAAATCACGTGCAATCCGAATCAGAGAAGATGAGTTAGCACCAGCATCTTCGAGTTTCTTTTCAATTTCGTCTTGAGGAATCTCCAAAATTTTGGATAGCCGCGCCCCAACAACAGTCCACGAAGGTTTGGTATGTGCCATTGGCCACAAATATACAGAACGAGGATAACGCGTACTGGCTAATAGTTTGCCGTTGCGGTCAAAAATATTACCTCTTTCTGGTTGTTTAGGAATCATCCGAATCCGATTTGATTCGGCTCGTTTGCGGTAATATTCTCCTTCCATAATTTGCAAATATGCCAACCGAACGCCAATCCCAGTCGTCATTAATAAGGTAAATATAATCAAAAATATAGACTGGTAATTTCGTCCAACTGTACGTGTATCTTTTTTTCCTCCCAGGGGAGTTGGTTGGAATGTAGACATAGGAAAAAAATATGTAGGTGAACTAATTTTACTTTTGAATTTTAAATTTTGCGTAAAGCCTGCGGCATAGCTTCTCCTATCGGAGAGGCTGCGCCAACGCTTAACGCGTAGCGTGTCGTAGACAAAAGTTCTGTAGGTGGGTTTCCCACATTAGGAAGGTTAAACCCAGTCTCTTTTATGTAGATTTCCCATAAATGGCTACTTTAGGAGGCGTGTGTAACAATTGGGAACATTCTTTTTGGCACAGAGGTTTTCGACGGATACAATAAACCCAAGTGTGATATTTTGTCTGCTTAATAGGCTACATTAGGTGACAAAATCACGTAAACTCGTGGCATTCTACTAAAGATTATGGCTCAAACTGTGACCCAGCACCAGAGAGGAATCGTGGCTTTTCAGCCGCTTGATGTGGAACTGCGGAATGTGTTCAAGTTTTTCAACCAAGAACCGGCAGTACACGGAATCGATTTGGATATTAGACAGGGGGAGTTTTTTAGTATTTTAGGGCCTTCTGGTTGTGGAAAAACTACTACACTGCGTCTCATTGCTGGGTTTGAACAGGTTGATGCGGGTAAGTTATTAATTCAGGGTCAGTCTATGACTGATGTACCACCTTACCGTCGCCCCGTGAATACAGTATTTCAAAGCTATGCTTTATTTAACCACTTAAATGTGTGGAATAACATTGCCTTTGGACTACGCCTCAAAAAAGAGAACCTCGGTAAAGCCGAAATTGAAAGTCGAGTTAACGAAGCTTTAAAGCTGGTGAAAATGGAAAGTTTGCGATCGCGTTTTCCTCATCAACTTTCTGGAGGTCAGCAGCAGAGGGTAGCTTTGGCCAGAGCTTTAGTTAATCGTCCGGCTGTTTTGCTGTTAGATGAACCATTGGGGGCGTTAGATTTAAAACTGCGTAAAGAAATGCAGGTCGAGTTATCTAATTTACACAAAGAGCTAGGGTTAACCTTTGTCATGGTGACGCACGACCAAGAGGAGGCGTTATCATTAAGCGATCGCATCGCCGTGATGAATCAAGGCAAAATCGAGCAAAATGGGACTCCTATCGAAATTTACGAACGTCCCAAGACATCTTTTGTCGCAGATTTTATCGGTGATACAAATTTATTTAGCGGTGAAATCACAGCCGTAGAAGCGTCACTGGTGCAAGTTGTGACAAAAACCGGATTCACTATTGTCATAAATCGCACTGAAGACACCCCAACGGAATTATTAAAAGCTGTAGTAGTAAGTGTACGTCCAGAAAAAATCCAGCTTTCCTTATATCAGCCAACTCTAGTTAACAACTGCTTTGAGGGAAGGCTAGTAAATATCATGTATTTAGGAACTCACGTTAATTATGTTGTGGAATTAATTAACGGTATCAGCATTAATGTTTTACAACCTAACACCTTTGGTAACTTACCAGACCGAGACACCCCCATTTACGCTTGGTGGGGAGAAGATGATTGTTTAGCGATTGATTCTTAACAAATGACTAACAGACGCAATTTTTTACAAGGAGTAATAGCACTTTCCACTTTATCTTTAGCTGGTTGTGGCTGGAGATTGGCTGATGTGCGGGCTTCTACTAGTTCTGGGCGCACTGACCAATTATATCTATATACTTGGACGCAATATTCTGATAAAGAACTATTGCAAGCTTTCAGTACCCAAACTGGAATGAAGGTGTTGGTAGATCCGTATGATTCTAATGAAGTAATGTTAGCTAAACTATTAGCTGGAGGTGGTGGTACTTATAGCCTGATTTACCCATCTGATTATATGGTAGAGAAGATGGTAGAAAAAAATTTATTAATAGAATTACAAAACGATCGCCTGATTGGTTTAGATAATTTATTTCCTCAGTTTCAAAATCCCAGTTACGACCCCAAAAACAGCTACAGTATCCCCTTCAATTGGGGAACAACTGGGTTAATTTATAACTCCGAAGTTCTGAAACAAGCACCTGAAGATTGGGATTATATGTGGCGAAATAAAGCCTTACTCAATAAGCGTATGACATTATTAAATGATGTGCGGGAAGTTATGGGTGCAGTATTGCGAATGTTGGGTTACTCCTACAATTCACAAAATGAAACCCAAATTAAAGAAGCTTATGAAAAATTAACAGAATTAAAGCCTGCGATCGCAGCATTTGATACTGATGCTTGGCAAAATCAAATGTTAGCAGGTGATTTGGTTTTAGCAATGTGTTATTCTGCCGATGCAATCAGAGTCAGCAAGGAAAACCCTAAGCTAAAATATGTAATTCCTCGCAGTGGCTCTTCACTATGGACTGACACTATGGTAATTCCTAAATCAGCACCAAATATAGATGGTGCTTATGCTTGGATTAACTTTATTTTACAACCAGAAATAGCCGCAACCATTAGCAAAAGATTAAAAATTGCTACACCCAATGCTGGAGGATTTGAACTATTACCCAATGACATTAAGAATAATGTTAATTTGTTTCCTCCAGATCCGCTTTTAGAAAAGTGCGAACGCATTAGTCCTTTGGGACAATTTGAAGAAATTTATGAGCGATATTGGACTCAATTAACTAGTAGTTAGAGATAGTCATTATTCATTAGTTCTTATCCCTGCTCTCTTGTCTCCCAATTCCTAATTGTGTCTACTGAAATTCGTAATCTTGAAAACCTAGAATTAAATCGCCCCCGATTTAATTGGTTACAACCTTTAACATTACTTGCACCTGCTGGTGTTTGGTTACTGTTGTTGCTGGTGCTACCAACACTAATCATTTTTCAATTAAGTTTAGTCCCGGATATTCGACCAGGAGATATAGTTAACCCTAGAGGATTTGATAACTATATCCGTATAGTTGATCCTCTATACTTGAAAGTAATTGTGCGATCGCTATGGTTAGCAGCTAGCACGACAATCATGTGTTTAATTCTCGGTTTCCCCGTTGCATATTGGATTGCTCAAATCGCACCGCAACGTTGGCGTAATTTGCTGGTATTGGGTTTTGTTTTACCTTTGTGGACTTCTTCCCTACTGCGTTCCTACGCTTGGATTACGATTTTGCGCCGCACAGGTTTATTAAACAGTCTGCTAACTAGTCTAGGCTTACCTACTCTACAATTACTCAACAGCGTGCCGGCTGTATTGATTGGTATGAGCTACAGCTTGTTACCCTATATGGTTTTGATTTTATATGCTTCCCTAGAAAAGTTAGATCGGCGTTTATTAGAAGCCGCAGCAGATTTAGGTGCAAATCCCATCCAGACTTTTTGCAAAGTGACAGTTCCGCAAATTTTGCCGGGAATTATGGCTGGTTCATTGCTGGTATTTATCACAGGATTAGGGGATTTTATTGATCCAGAATTATTGGGCGGTAGTTCTAGTATGACGGCAGCACGGTTAGTTTATAACCAATTTCTGGGAGTGACTCAAAACTGGGGGTTTGGTTCAGCTTTGAGTATGACATTAATTTTAGCCGTGAGTATTGCGATCGCTCTTCTGATTAGATTTGGTGAAACCAAACCTAAGCAATAAGAGATCAAATACTCAGAGAGCCAATTTCTTTAAAGAAATCGGCTCTCTATATTCTATTGAATTAAATTTGTTGAATTACACAGTGACAAACTGGTTTAATTTCTCTTTTTCTGTATTGATTAATCGTTCAACTGTAGCTAGTAACTCATGCTCTAAATAAGGCTTAGTTAAGTAACCTTGTGCGCCTAATTCTTGGGCAAGTTGCCGATGTTTGTCGGCATTGCGGGAAGTCAGAATGACTACAGGTAATTTCGCCAAATTTGCGTGATTTCGGATATGGTTTAATAATTCAAAGCCATTCATGCGGGGCATTTCTAAATCCGAAATCACAACTTGAATTTGAGGATACCTTTGTAACTGTTCTAAAGCTTCTATGCCATTTTGTGCTTGTATTACTTGATAACCAGATTTTTGCAAGGTTAAAGAGATAGTTTGTCGCAGACTGATCGCATCATCTACTACTAGAACTACTCTTGGGAAATTGGGGTGAGGTTCTTCTATAGAGTTTGGATTTGTAGGTTTAGAAGCAGCTAATAATGGTATTGATTTGAGCGTGGAATCTGAGACTGGCAAGGATGAATTATTCGCAGAATTAGCTTCTGGTAATGCGCCGACATCTAGTGTAGCTTGCATCTCAACAGACTGGAGAAACAAAGCTCCATCAATCACTAAGATGAGATTACCATTAGCCAAACTACTACAACCATAAATATATTTTGGTGGAGCGATCGCAGTTCCTAAAGGTCTAATTACTAGTTCTTGCTCACCAATAATTTGGTCAACTTCTAACGCAAACACGCCGTATTTGTGCCTCAGCAACAACACGGGATTATTCATGATTTCTGTGTTATGTTCAGCTAGCAAATTTCTATCGATGATATTGGGAGATAACGAACCATTATAAGATATCAAATCTGAAAGTTGATAAAGGCTAACCATAGTTTCATCATTGTCTTTATGCCAATGCAAAACTTTTTTACCTTCAAATTCTTTGATTTGTTGAGGTGTAGGAATAATAATTTTTTCGATACTATCCAATAGTAAAGCGTAAACAACACCACCAGATTGAACTAACATTAATTGATCGGTAGTCATAGAAAAAGGAATTTTAAATATAAAATTTGTACCTTGATTGGGCTGAGATTGCACTGAAATTGAGGCGTTAAGTGTTTGCAGTTGAGAACGCACAATATCTAATCCCATTCCCCGCCCAGAAATTTCACTCACCTGATCAACAGTGGAAAATCCGGGTGCAAACATGACATCAAACAAATCAGATTCATCCCAATGAGCATTTCCTGGATGCAAATTTAGTTCAACAGCTTTTTTGCGAATCTTGTCTAAATTTAATCCTTGTCCATCATCTCGGACTTCAATCACTGTTTGACTACCTTGATGGTAGGCGCAGATTTCGATGACACCTGTTTCTGCTTTACCTCGTTCCCGGCGAACTTGCGGCGGTTCAATACCGTGATCAAAAGCATTACGTACTAGTTGTAGTAGGGGATCGTAGATTTTTTCGGCGATCGCTTTATCTATTAGTAATCCTGTACCTGTGAGTCGCAATTCCACCTGTTTTTGATAAACATTACCCAGTTGTTTAACCATCTGGGGAAAGCGATTCAATATATTACCTAGTGGTAACATTCTAGCTTCGACTAAATTATCTAGCAGATTTAAAGCTAAACTTTGTTTTTTATCACTAATTTGGCTAGCTTGTTTTAAGAGTAAATCAATTGATTCGGTAGTCTCTTGTAATTGCAGCGTCTCTTCTATGGATTCGTGTAATGTTAAATGGAATTCTGTATAAACATCCATTTCTAATGAATCAAATTTCACAGATGCAAAATTTTGTGTATGATGTGATTTTACACTTTGCATCTGTAATGGCAAATCACGTAATTGATTTAACGTTTCTTGATGTCTGCTCAGTTGCTCAGATAGCCTCTCAATTATATCTTGAATTTGTTCATCGTTTAATGCTCGTCTTTTTTGGTAAACTAATAACTCTCCAGCCAAGTAGTTAATGCGTTGGAGTTTATCTACATCTACACGTATAAATGAACTAGATTGATTTCTCTTACTGTGAGAAGTTCGAGATTTTTCTTCTATTTTATTATTAACAACATCAATTACATTTTCTGGAATATCATCTGTATTTACTTGGTCAATAACAGATAAATATTTTTCAGGTTGGGCATTATCATGAATTTCATCGTCTTGTTGAATTTTATCACTGACTGATCCATCTGCTAAATCCTGGTTGTTTTCTCCTCCCCAAATTAATTCTAAAAGGTTAGATTCTACAGCATTATTTGGTTTTTTTATAGGTTTAATAACCAGTAATTTTTGTAGTTTTAGACTATCAGACCAATCTTTTTCTTGCGGAGTTACAGGAGGATGTTTTTTATATTCTGTAGCCAATAAGCTAATCTTATTTTGTAGTGCTTTTATAAAAAATATACGATTATCAGTTTTTTTACGAGAATACTGAAATTTGGCAACCGCAAAAAGAATAATTAAAATCATTCCTTGACGATAAAGACAAAGACTTTCGCTATCATCATCATTGCGGATAAATTCTAAAAATTTATTTAACCAATTGTCAACATAATTCAAGTAATTTTCATTTTCATGATTGGAAATTAATATATCTATATCCATTTCTGATCCTGGAATTTCCATTTCATGATTAAACCAGCCAAATATGTAGTGAATTACTTTTAAATAAAACTTAGCAGTTTCTGGTTTAATACCCTGATTTGTATTGTTTTCTGATGTAATTAAGAATTGGTAAAACTCATTTTCTATATCTAAAAATTCAGTATAAATTAATTCCTTAGCAGGTGTTTTTATTGCTGTAGATAACTGATCTGTTGTTGTAATTATCAGGTTTAATAAAGCAGTGGAAGGGCTACCGCCACGAGTGCGATCGCCTGCTAATACATCTGTTTGTGCTTGCTGTAAATCAACTAGAGCAATTTCTGCAATCTGACGCACTTGACTTGGATTAGTTTTTAATGCTGCTAAAATCGTCTGAGAAATTTCCTCAAAACCGGGTAAATTTAAAGATTCAGACAAACCAATAAAGACTTCAGCTTGAGAAGTCAAAAAGTCAATAAATTCAATATTATCTGTTATATTCCCAATAGCATCACGAATATTTTCTAAACGTTGTTTTACTCCAGATTCAAAAATAGACTGGACAATATCAAACCCTAATTCTTGAGATGTGGGAATATAAGTATCTTTCCCGAAATGATCACCCAGTTTTGCTTGAATTTGTATGAATATGAAATTTGCTCTTTGTAAAAGTTCTTGATCATTAATTACACTATTATTTATCTCTGAATTTAGTGCTAATTTTAAGCATTCGTAAGCTTGATATAAGAGTGTATGTAATTCAAAATCTATAAGAATATCCGGACTATATAGAGATTTAAATATATCCTCTAGAGAATGTGATATCTTATTAATTAATTCTAGCCCAATGGTAGCAGCCCCCCCTTTAATTGTATGAGTTGCCCGCATTAAGTTATGCACTTTAGCTGTGCTATGACTTTCCGATAAACTTAACAGTTCTTGTTCAACAACTTTTAGTAATTCAGGGGCTTCTGCTAGAAAATAAATATAGCCCTGTTCACGAATTTCAATGTCGGTAATCATAATATAGGGGAGTAGGTGATGGGGAATTGGGAATGGGACATGAGGAATTGGGAATGGGTAATATTAAAAACTTTTCACCCTCTACTCTTCCTATTCCCTATTCCCTACTATTTAACTCACTTTAAACTTACTAGCGGTTGTTAATAAATCTTGTGCCATATTCGATAAATCCTGAAATACAGCAGCAATTTCTTGGGATTCGCCAAAAGTTTTGTTAGCAATTTCTGCTACATCTTTCATGGAATTAGTGACAGTTACCGATTGCCCCATTTGCTTTTGTGTCGCATCAGTAATCTGGTGAATTAATTGACTAATTTCCGCAGTTGCAGAAACGATCGCATTTAAGTTTTGCCTAGTTTGATTGACAAAGTTTGTGCCTTCTACTACCTGCTGAATCCCAGCTTCCATTGCTACCGCCACTTCTCCAGTTTCCTCTTGAATCTCCTGGACTAATTTTTCAATTTCAATGGTGGCGGCGGCTGATTGGCGAGACAAGGAACGGACTTCATCGGCTACCACTGCGAAGCCTTTACCGTATTCCCCGGCGCGTGTGGCTTCAATGGCAGCATTCAAAGCTAGTACGTTTGTCTGAGTTGCAAAGTTGCTAATCAAATTCACTACTTTAGAAATTTTCTGGGAAGACTCACCTAGGCGTTTAATCTTTTTGCTGGTTTGAGCTACAGTTTCACGAATTGCTTGGATGGCTTGCACTGTCTGGTTCATGGCTGCATCACCAGACTCAACAGTTTGGTTGGCTTGTTTAACTGCTACTTGCACTAACTCTGCACTAGTTACCACGGCTTGGGTAGCATTGAGCATCTGTTGAATCTCACTCAAAGCCAGATTAATTTCGTCAGACTGTTGTTGGGCTAAATTATTCAACCCTGCTAGGGAAGTATTACTTGTACTAGAAGTTTGGGCAACTTTGCCAGCAGATGTCTGTACTTGCAGTACGATTTGCCGCAGTGCTTGTAGGGTATTGTTGTAAGCATCAGCGATTGTGCCTAATTCATCTTCTGTAATGGGCGCACGTACTGTTAAATCACCGTTGAGAGCCGGTCTGACGGCCATCAGTAGTTGAATAGAACGCTGTTGCAGTAATTCCTTGGCTGCTTTATCCCGTGCGGCTGCTTCTGCAAGTTGGGTAGATTGCGTCTGGAGTTTTTGCAAGTATTCGGTTTGTTGTAATGCTAGTCCTAGTTGGTCGCCAATTCTGGCTAACAAGGTAACTTGTGATTCTTCCCAATCACGGGGAGCAGAATTTTGATAGGCTGCCAATAGTCCCCATAATTTTTCACCAAAGAAAATAGGAACGATGACATGAGATTTGACTTCAAACTGCTCTAAAATCTCCAAGTGACAGGCAGCATAACCAGCTTGATAGATATCATTAACAACACAGTTTTCACCTTTAATAAATCGACCCCCTTGAGTTTCTTGGATGCAGGTATCTTCCCAAACTGTTTGGTTATCGGGGCTAACTAATTTGACCCAATTATGACCAACCGACTCAGCGACAAATACCCCACCCCAATCTGGATTGAAGCGATAAATAACAACGCGATCGCATTTCAATAATTGCCGGACTTCTTGGGTACTAATCTTGAAAATTTCTTCTAAATCTAAAGCTTGGCGGATACGGTTGACTATTTTAGTAAAGGCTTTTTCTTGTTCGGCAATCTGAGTTAATTTTTCAGTTTTGATCTGCACTTCTTCTAGATAGTCTAACTGTGATTTAGCTAGGCTAAATTGTCCAGCAATTTGAGTTAGAAAATCAACTTCCCATGATTGCCATACACGAGATCCAGAGTTTTGATAAACTGCTAATAAGCCCCATAATTTTTCGTCGAAAAAGATGGGTACTATGATGTAAGCTTTGGCTTGAAATGTTTCCAATATGTCAATATGACAAGAATTAAAACCTGCTTTATAGATGTCATTGACGATGGAGTGTTCCCCCCTAATATATCGACCTCCGTGATTATCTTGGAGATTGGTATCGTTGAGAACAGTTTTGAGATCAGACCCGACTAATTTTGTCCAACCTTGACCAACTGATTCAGCCACAAACAAACCACCCCAGTCTGGCGTAAACTGATAAACAACTACGCGATCGCATCTTAGGGACTGGCGGACTTCTTGGGTAGTAGCTCTAAAGATACTATCTACATCTTGGGCTTGACGAATGCGGTTAACTATCTTGGTGAAGGCTTTTTCTTTTTCCGCAATTTGCATCAGTTGTTCAGATTGCATCCGCATCTTTTCTAAGTATTCTGCATGAGCAATGGCAACACCAAATTGCAAGCCAATCTGACTCAAAAAGTCAACTTCCCAGGATTGCCACTCACGAGAACCAGAGTTTTGATAAGCTGCCAATAAACCCCATAAATTTTCCCCGGTAAATACAGGAACGATCATATAAGCTTTGGCTTCAAATCGTTCTAAAATCTCTAAATGACAGGGAGCATGAGTGGTTTTGTATATATCGTTAACTACAAAGTTTTCTTGATTGCGGTAACGTCCTCCTTGTGTTTCTTGGAGGTAGCTATCTTCCCAAGTTGTTTTAATCCCTGGCCCTACTAGTTTTACCCAACCATGACCTACAGATTCAGCCACAAATTCCCCACCCCAGTCAGGGTAGAAGCGGTAAAGACCTACGCGATCGCATTTCAATAATTGGCGGACTTCTTGAGTAGTGGTTTGAAATATTTTATCAATGTTTGATGTCCGCAAAATCTTATCGATGACCTTGCCTAATGATTGTTTAGACTGGGTATGTAGTTGCAATTCTCGATGAAATTCAAATGTCTGCAACTTGTAGGTTAATTCTGTTATAACTTGAGATAGCAAGGTGATTTCTGCTTCTTGCCATTGCCTAGAATAAGTACAACTATTAACAGCCAGTAGTCCCCAAACTTTACCAGCGACGATAATAGGTAAACTTAAACTATCTCTAATTTGAAATTTATCTAACAGTTGTTTTTGATAGGGAGTTAGTTGTACTTGATTAACATCCTCAATTGCTACGGGTTCTACATAGTCATAATTGGTATGTAAACCAAACATAATACCTGGAAGAATTTCACCCAAAGTAGGAGTCCAACCCAAGTTTCTCGATTCTGCCAAAACTATGCCAGCATCGGCAGAGTTAAATTGATAAATTAAGGCGCGATCGCAGCTAATTTTCTCTCTAACTTTAGCAACAGTTACCTTTAATGCTGTATCTAGATTAGATGCTTGCCGGATATGAGTGATAATATCCTGTAGCTGTAGCCGCCAAGCTTTAAATTCCTGCGCGATCGTATCAGATATTTCTTGATTATCTAAATCAACATTTTCTTTTGTACTTTCTATTGATTCTACTTTAGTTAGTGAAGGCTCATTTCCATGATTTTTATGATACGTTATTGCCATTTTTCAACCTCAAATAAACTATGAATTTAATAAATTATTATGGACTGAATTATACAAGCTATCCCGCAATTTCCGAATGATAACCCAGCCTCCATCCTCAATCCCTAGGAGTTCTTCACTTGTACAGTTAGCGCGTAGATTGCTTTGCTACCGCGAACAACCTAGGAGTACAAGTTTGACTTTTGACTTGATTTGTTGCTATTCCCTTGTATTTAATTATGATTAGTCCACACAGGAGAATGAATAATAGCCTCAGCGTCAAGATTGAACATCATTTTCTCATCATCATTAATAAAATATCCTTGTAAGAAAGGTGATATTGATGGAGAGAATAATTCCGTAGATGGAGCTTTCATTTGGTGAATATATAGCCACTCAATATCCATCAACTGCCTTACTAATAAACCTAAATATTTACCATTTTCTTCTAGTACAATTGCCATCATTTTAACCAGCATATTTGCTGTTTGTGACAATGGGGGATAACCGAGCATCTCATCTAAATCAACTAACCACAGCATTTCATCACGCCAGTTATAAACACCCAAAATATAACTAGACATTTGAGGCACACCACATATATCCCCCAAAGATATTTGCAAAACCTCTGTGATCTGCTCCAAGGAAATTACTGCTGTATCTCGAACTCCCAAATTAAAACTTAAAAATTTTTGCGGCTTCTCCAAGATGATTAATCCTTTGATTACAATGCTTAATTAAAAAATTTTTTTAGTGTTAATGCTAACTCTTCCTGATTGATTGGTTTAGAAAGATAAGCTTCTGCACCTAGCATATTTCCCCAAATTTTATCTACATCACTATTTTTAGTAGAACAAAACACTACGGGTATTTTGCTGGTATCAGGGTTATTTTTCAGTTCTCGACAAATTTCAAAGCCACTTTTACCGGGCAAAATTACATCTAGAAAGATTAAATCTGGCCTATTATTATCCATTTTGATTTGAGCTTCTTCGCTGCTTGTCGCACTAATGACAGAACAACCTGCCTGTTGTAAATAACGGGTGAGGATTTCCATATCAGTCAAGCCATCTTCAATAACTAAAACAGTAGCCATAGTATCCCTTTGTAAATTTTGATAACTTAGCCAATATAAATTAAATGGTCATTTAAGCCAGACACAACTAGGATTTTAGTTTGTTGTTATTGTGGTTGTTTACTGCTAAATCTGGCTCAGAAAAACTACCTAATGTTACATTTTTTATTGTTATATCATTTCTAATTAATTGTGTATGAAACCCGCAGAACTCCACCCCAGTCACGAGGATGGGGTGGAATTCCATGACTGTTGGAAACATAACTAATTACGAATCTGATATTATTTTTCGCAATAAAATCATTTAAAAATCCAAAGCATAATTTAAGCCTGAAAATATGCTCAAGCCAATTCCAATGCTGCTTTGCTTATAACTCAAGCCATACCTTGTTGAAAAACCTCTAAATGGGATTTATTTTTGGCTGTAGATGAAGAGGTTATAGGCAAATACTTATGTACAATGCTCATAACTTTATCTATAGCCACAGGTTTAGTGAGAAAATCCGTAGAGCCGACTACTTTAGCGCGCACTCTATCTAATAGGCCATCATTACCCGTTAAAATGATTACAGGAGTATTAGCAAAAGTAGAAATTCGTCGCAACTGTGTACAGATTTCGTAACCACTAGCAACAGGCATAATTAAGTCTAAAAAAATCAGGTCTGGTTTCTCCTGAATCAGAATTGGTAAAGCCTGTACAGCATCTTGAATTTTGATAAACCTCAGTCCGTGTGAGGTAATAATCTCCTCCAGCATTTTACAGACTTGAGGGCTATCATCTACGCAAGCTACCAATGGAGCGTAAGCTTTTTTTGGCTGTGCAGATATAGAGTTATTTGCAGGTTCTGTCAAAACTAAAGGTAAATCGGTTACTTCTACTAATTCGATGATGCCTTTGAGGACATAAGGAAGCAAGGAACGAGAAACAGGCAAGACATTTTGCTTCATTTTGGCGGCTAACTCTCGCAGTGTCAGCTTGCCATTAATCAAATTTACAAAGTTTTTGTATACTGGCGGACTGACTAGAGCCTGTAGTTGTTCTGGTCTTCTAATGACTGGTGCTAAGTCAGGAAAAACATTTGCTAAACCAGCTTGTGTCCAAACATTCCATGAGTCTTGCATTTGTTTCATCGACACATCTGCACTAGTAAAACTCATGGGTGTTTCTAGGATCACCCCTTGATTGCGATCGCACTTGACTGCAACAAACTTTGTTTGCTGGGCTAGGTCAAATAAAAGTTCTGCTAAAGTATTTTCTACAATAGCGTGAATTTGTTCTCTTTGAATTTTTTGTTTTTTATACAAAACTTCCAAAAGACGATAGTCCCAGTAATTAGTTGCTACGTCTTGCTTACGTAACTGAATTTTATCGACATCAATTTGCGGGCAATGTTGAGCCATAAGTCTACGCCATCGCCGAAAAGGATGCGTTCCTCCTGCCGCCCAAACTATCCGTCCTAATCGATAGTAGAAAGTCCATTGATGTTCTTTTGGACTACTAAGAATCAACTGCCCGTTATATTGCAGTTGAGTGCAGTTTTTAAATTCATCTAAAATGTTATTTGATACCATCAGTTCCAGGTGTTCATACTGTGTGTTTTAATTCACAAGCCAGCTTTTTCAATAGCTTATCTATTCAGATACCCTGAGAAAGCTTTTTAATATTGATAAATTTATTGAGGCTACTGTTTTAAATAGTAGATTTTTATCTTTTTATGTTTTGTAATGTCACAAAATTAATTTGATCATAAAAAAATAGGTTAATTAAAAACACTGCAAAAATACAGCAATTGAGTATGTACGATACAAATTGTTCTCAAGCTAGTATAAATTACGGTTAATTTTTCACGACTCAAATTTAATTGCTACACTTCACTATATGCTCCAACATCAAAACGCTTTTATTAGATGTAACTATTTTAGAGATTGTTAATTTGATTTATATCCGTGGAAATTCTGATTTTTATTACCAATAAAAATCCTATGAGTCAAAAATATTTATGAGTTGTATCGAAGTATTTAAAAAAATAAAATTTAGTTACAAAATTTACATCTTTTCTGAACTTTTAACTTGCATCAAGCTCGAACGACTGGAAGTCATAGGTATATATCCCTTCGAGGGTAGTACTCAAGACGTAATGATGGAAAAGTAGAGTTTCTTTCTGGTCTCGTCTCAGTTTATGGTTATTTTTGGCGATGGAGCAAAGATGGTACATGGTTAAAGATTCACGACAAACTTTACCAGTGGTTTCGGGTTGCTGCTGGACGGGAACCCAGTCCATCAGAAGCCGCAGTTGACAGCCAATCAATGGAAACCGCAACGATGATTTCCATTGATGTGGGCTATGACGCAGGTAAAAAGATACATGGACGCAAGCAACATCTAAGTGTGGATCTGTTAGGGCTGGTTTTGCCGGTGTTGGTAACTTCTGCCAGTCTTCCTGAACGTGAAGGAGCCAAAAAAGTTCTCAACCGAGTTCACGATACAGGCAATCCAATCAAGTAAAACGCTTGAACATTCTTTGGATCGATCGAGGATATAGAGGTGAAGAATTTATGCATTGGGTAATGGATATGTTTCGCTCGATAGTGACAATTGTTCTTAGACCCTTGGAGAAATGGGTTCTATCAATAGTGAATATCAATTGTTTCTTCTCTCGGATATAGCTATTTCTTACCCATCGTTTTAAGAGCGGAAACCATAGGTACTCAATTGATAACTGCGGTAGTGATAAAAATCTTTTTATACTCCTGCACCTACTTTCAAATAAAATTGGTTGCGGAAATACTGATGAGAGCTTTTCTATCGTCACAGTTTTATGAAACTGTAGCAGCATCACTAAGATTTCTAGCATCTTGTACTGTGTCGGTGTCAGTACCTTTTCAAAGCAGTTTTGGTAGAATTTAGGTATCATTTTCATTTGATAGGTCTTGTTGACAATAACTGACCTATCTTTTTTTACCCTAAAACGGTAACACTCCTCTACTGACATGGCTTCAGCCGCTTTGTCACCCCGTCAGGAAGAACCTAAATTTTCTCCACGACTTACTTAATTTATAAATGCTGTTAACAAATTGTATCTAGAGTTCGATTACCAAAAATTACAAAAAAAATTTAATAATAGAAACTAATAAATATTATTTTGCAGGACAGTTGAATAGAGATTCTTTACTTGCTAAACTAAAAATCTCTTATAAATTTTGAGATTCCCAGATAGTTCACCTCCAGCACAGCCGTAAAATATGCACCCAGTACAACCGATAGAGCCATCATTGCCAGAACCTATTAGTGGTAATTGGTATTTACTCACTGTTCGTTCTAAAAAAAGGGACTCATTTCTAAAATATCTAAATCTTGCCATTGCTCAACATAATTTACAAGAATTAATTTTAGAAATAAAAATTCCGCAGGATAAAGTCTATGAAGATATTGTTTTGCTGAATTTAAGCAACTTTAATACTGCAAATTCTCAATTACAAAAAATTGATCATTTTCAAAGTCTTCAACGCAAACCATTACCATTGGTACAGGTTAGCCGAATGGCAGGAAACTAATAATCTGCTTTGATGAAATTATCTTGCTATTAAACCCTACCTAAGCAAAAAAATATAACTACGCCACGCTACCCCAGCAAAAACTAAAGGGAGTTACTATACCTCATTAACTTCCTGAACTATCTCTAAAAACTTATATAGTTTGGGAAGTCTCATTTTTACGCCACGCCAAATCATAGCGATGACCTCCGGTCGGCGGAACGCCATCTCTACGAGAGGCTGCGCCAACGCCACTGGCGGTGCAGCCTCATGAATATCCTGTGATTAAGCAGTCATCAAAAAATTAACAATCTTATGAATAATTTTGTGAAATCCCAAAATTATTGGAATGCGGCTTTTTATGAAAATCAACATAACTTCGTTTGGCAATACGGCGCAGACTTGCTGCAATTACTCAATCCCCAGCCAGGAGAATTAATTCTAGATTTGGGTTGTGGAACTGGACAACTGACAGAAAAAATTGCCCAGTTAGGAGCTAACATCAGGGGAATTGATAGTGCAGTAACGATGATTGAGAAAGCTAGACAAAACTATCCTCATCTGCCTTTTGATGTCGCGGATGCCCGCAATTTTCTAGTAGAACAGCCATTAGATGCGGTCTTTTCCAATGCAGCACTCCATTGGATCAAACCACCGGAAACTGCTACACGTTGCATATATCAAGCACTCAAACCAGGAGGACGATTTGTAGCTGAATTTGGCGGAAAAGGGAATATTAGCGCAATTATTACAGCTTTATATCTTGGATTAACAGCCAATGGTATTTCTCAACCACAAATACTGAACCCTTGGTATTTTCCTAGTATAGGGGAATACGTTACTATATTAGAAGCACAGGGATTTGATGTAATCTATGCCACCTTATTTAACCGTCCCACTCCCCTATCGGAAACAGAAGCAGGTCTAGCAAACTGGATAAGGATGTTTGCTAATGATTTCTTTATCGGTCTATCTTCCGAACAAAAAACCCAAGTCATTTATGAAGTGGAAAATAGTCTGCAAGAACAACTTTATCACCAGGGAATATGGACAATAGATTATCGAAGAATTCGCATAATTGCTATTAGAATTTAACTCAAACAGGAGTGAGTTTAGCTATGCTTAGACACAAAATACTATCATTACTAACCATAACTCTCAGCCCAATTTTATTTTTCTCAACTCTACCGTCAATAGCTGAGACTTCATCAATTACAAAATATTCAGATGCACCTTTAAATCTAGATTTACTTAATAACCCCCAAGGCGGTGTATTGACAGCCAATACCATTAAATTAACAGGACTAACTACTCCTAGTTTATGGTTAGCAAAAGAAATTTCTGAGAACAAGTTATTGGATAACTGGATAGCATATCCATCTACTCAAGCTGAACCTAGTAGAGTAGACCTAGTAGTTAATCAACAAATTTGGAGTTTGTTAGATTATCTAGAACGTTATGAGTTTGTGAATCGCTTGGGTAACACAGCCAGAAAAGACAATTATAATTTGCGGGTTTTTAATTATCAAGGGGATTTATTGGCAAGCTATACCTGTAAATTTCCGACTAATCCCACTGCTTGTAATATCCAGATGAATGTTCAGTATAAGTTAGGTTTAAACCGCTAGAGCAATAGTATAGTCACACACCAAAACTTTAAAAATCTGAGGGATAAAGAGGTTGAAGAAATATTTTGCTACAACCTAAATTTAATTAATTTGTAGTGAATTTACTAGGCAAAAGCTCTGCCTTTCTTCTCGCTAACCTCTGCGTGCCTCTGCGGTTAAAAAAACTTAAAAAGATACCATTCATTTAATCATTGCATAGTTATGCTTTGATTTTGGTAAATAAATTTTCATACTGTTTGTTAGTTTCTGGTGAAACAGGAAGCAAAAATTCACTTTTGTCGAAAACTTCACGACTATTCAATAACAAACTGGTGAATGATGGCTGAATATCAGAAGCGGCGATATCTTTAGCCATTGGAGAATTACTTTTAGTCTGTAAAGCAATTTGCTTGGCAATCTTTGTTTGCCAACAAAAATCAATCCATTGCGACGATAAATTGTCCTTACCTACACCCTTGGGACTGACCCACAAATCTGACCAAATAGCTGTTCCAGAATAGGGAATAACCATACTCAGTTTTGGATAACGACTTAAAATTGGTACTATGTCACTTGACCAACCAACTGCCAACCAAGTATCGCCCATAATTAAAGGTTCTAGGTAGGTATTAGAACTGTAGAATTTTACCTGTTGGTTTAAGGCTTTAAGTTCTGCTGCTAATTGTGGAACTGAGTCTAGATTTGTAGTGTTGTAGGATTTGCCTAGTTTCTTGAGAACTAAACCAATTACTTCTCTGGGTTGGTTGAGTAAAGAAAAATGCGATCGCAATTCGTCCCGCCACAAATCACTCCAATCCTGCGGTGTCCATCCCAATGCTTGAAACTTTTCTCGGTTATACACCATAACTGTACTACCCCAACGGTAAGGCGCAGCCCAAACCTTTCCTTGAGGATCTGGGAAACCTTGGTCGTTGCGTGTCACTAATTCTTGCCATCTAGAATCTAAACCAGGCCAATTCTTTAACTGTTTTGGTTCTAGTGGTTGAATTAATTGCTGTTCAATTGCTGTTTGCAGCCAATAATCTCCCAATGTCAACAAGTTAGCTAACGTAGGAGTTTGCGATTGTCTAAATGGGATGAAGCGACTCCATCCTGCATCTTCATTGCTTTTTGGTTTTTGCTGCCAAGCTTGCAATTGCTTAAAAGCATCTTGGATATGTGGAACTGGAGCAAACTTAAGTTGCACCTGTTGCTGCAAATTCTTGCGAAATTTATCAACTACTTGAGCAGGAATAGAATCTTTCAATAATTGGACATTGAGTTGTGCTTGCTTATTGTTACCGCACCCAATTAATAGTTGTGAAACTGCCAATCCACCCATACTAAGGAGAAAAGACCGTCGATTAATAGATTCGAGATGATACATATATAAAAATGTATAAGAATATATTATTGATTAACTAACACAAACATCCTCATTTTTCAACATAGGTGTAGGGCGCAGTGAGTAGTCCATTAGGCTGCTGTGCCGATTGGAAGGGACTGCGAACCCGGATGGAGAAGCAGAGGAGATAAGAAGTAATTTTTTGACGGTTGACTTTTTTCTGCTCAATGCCCACTTCCTTTTATCCGCTAAGAGCTTAACATTGTCAGCATTTCTTCATGATTAGATTGTTTATTTATACAACTTTATGTTAATAAAACTACAAATCAACAATATAGGTCTATGGGCAGTAATTTGGGCTTTTAGTCTATTTTTCTGTCAATTTTGAAGAAAATCAAAGAGCCAGTGACTTGATAAATTTGCCAGAAATAACCTCTAAAGCTTAATTAATCTCAATATCTAATGAGCATTAGCTGGAAACAATGTTGAGTCATGTATAAAAATAATTAGCTAAGTATCATATTCCCCTGAAAGATTTGAATAATTAAATAATTCATAAGTATGTTTAACATTGTCAGTAAATTGAATAACATATAGAAAATGTGCAGCCGAGGGTATTAAATGGAGCTATTACAAGAACAAATCTTAACTGTAAGTAATAAACTGGATGCCCTCTATCAGTTTATTGAGCAACTCGACTTAAAAGTGGCTCAAGCTGTTTCAGAATGCTCCTTAGCAAGAACAGAAGCAAAGGAAAATGTCCAGGAAAGTAGCGATCCTACTTACTCCCAGTTCAAAGGACAGATCAAGTTCAATTCGGAACTAGAACACAAGGATGTGTTAATAGACGGCGTTTATCTAGAAATGAATCGCCAAAGTGGAGAGAAAAATTTATCACCAGAAATTCAAATACAGAGACTAACAGCACAATTAACCGCAGCATACAATCGTATTGCAGCTTTAGAAGAACAATTACTTAGAGAGAGAATACATTAATAGTGCTGAGTTATGAGTTGGGGATTGACTCAGAATTCAGTACGGGGTTTTGCCTGGCTAGACTAAAAAAATTTATAACTTTTGATTATTAATTTGGCTTAGTTGTTCAATTTGGGCTTCGATCGCAGCTAAAAGTTGCTCTTGCTGCCAATTTTGGCTGAGATGGGCGGCTATACAAGCTGCGCCAGCACCAACTCCTTCCTTAACAAATCCCCGTTCATAGGCTTGAAGTTGGGGGTAAGAAGAATTAGCAAAACTCAAACTGGTAGCTAGTAAGGGAGGAGTTTGACTATCAGGATATTTGCTATTTTTGCCTAAACTGAGGGCGAGATTAACTGTATCACCCGTAGAATCTTCCGCTACCCATCGGGTTGTACCTACAACTACTGCGGCTGGTTGCCAAGATAATTTATAAGTCTGTGCGATCGCACTAGTGAGAGCATAAACCGCCAGCATTTGCGTCCCACCAGCCAACATTACACCACAACGACGACTAGCGGCGATCGTCATCCCAGCCACTACTACCTGCATCGGATCACCAACCGCCGCAACTAATTCTAGCGGATCAATGGGAACAGCGTGAGGAGACTGGAGAGATAAAAAAGCATCTTCTCCCTTGTCCCCCTTGTCCATCTTTACCAAACCTTCCTGCACCACTTGCCATTTTTGTTCGTGGTTACAAATAGGGTGGCTACTATTGACTTTTCCGACTGCGTTTACACCCAAGCCCGTTAAAATCGCTAAAGCTGTTGTAGTCCCACCAACAACACATTCACTCAAAATCAAATATCCTTTTTGATTTTTGTCCGCTAGGCGATCGCCCCAAAGCAGTCCTTGCTTAAATAATTTGTGTACAGTTGTTAACTCTATTGCTGTGCCTGTACTTAAACATCTAGCTGGACAACCGCCCAAATCAATGAGTGGCATAGATACAATTTGAGGCAATCCAGCATCAAATAAATATACTGGTATATTTAGCAACTCCACAACAGCGCGAGAAATCAACACAGGTGATGCTCCCGCCGTCAGTGGAGGTAAAGGATATTGGGGTTTGTGTTCTGCACCGTAGTATAAAAATTCAGCATCAGCACAGGCAGTATATTTCCGATCCTCTGGAGTGCAACCAGCTGCGGAAATTCCAGGAATCAACCCAGTTTCCGTAAAACCTAAAACACAAGCAAACAGAGGAACATGACCGCGATATTGCCTCAGCCATGCCTCACCCTGTTCTTTTTCGGTATAGATGTGAATCATACAATTTAAGTGGTGAGTTGAGTGCTGAGTAATGAGTGCTGAGTAATGAGTGCTGAGTAATGAGTGCTGAGTAATGAGTGCTGAGTGGGGTATTAGGAACAAAGTCTTTCCAGTCCCCAGTCCCCAGTCTCCAATCCCCAGTTATTTAATTTTGAATTTTGTAGCTTGCTTTGCTACGCAACGCTACCGCGAACTCCGGAGGAGTATTTTGAATTTTGAATTGATTTGTCCCCAGTCCTCTTCAATAATCCATCAAAACTTGTACCCAATGTGGTGGACGGGGGATAGGATTGCCTAGTCGATCTAACAATAACGATGCGGCTAAATGTACTACAAATAGGTAGATAAAGTTATTAATAATAATCAAGGCTACTGCCCCCATCTGAATGAAAAATACATTGGGGCTAGCTAATAATCCCAACTTGAGGAATAGCCACTCTGTTAGTTCTGTGACTTGGTTGATTATATAAATCCATAGGTCTTCTCCCGATAACACAGATAGCAACCACAGGCGAAAAAATACGCCTAAAGTACCTAATAGCGTCCCCAAGGTGATAGATACTAGCCAAGGGACACGACGATACCATGTAGCCCCAAGTAGCACACCCATAAATGCAAAGGGCATAACAAATAATAGACTGCGAACTGGCCCCATCAGTACCGATAGGAGTAACCCAGAGGTGACAGCAGCCATCCATGCAGCTCGTTTGCCCCAACGCAGGTAAACTAAAGCGATCGGTACAGGGAAGAATATCCGCAACACTGGCCCTAGGGGAAAGTAAAAATTGATGAACCAAATCAAGCTAGCCGCACTGGCTAAAAATGCTGTTTCTACCATTCTTAAGGGTGCATCAACTTTTAATTGCGGTTGCTTTAACTGTGCTGGCTGATCTGGCCATTGATGGGGTGAAGGTTGAGACTCAGGGGATGGATTTTCCTGTGAGTCATCTGGCAGAGAATCTAAAATACTCATCTGGAAAAAGTTGTTAAACGATCATTTTCTCTAAGGCTGACAAATCTGGGATACAAATGTTGTCTTGATCTCGCTTAATCAAGCCTTTTTTTTCTAGTCTTGTCAATACTCTAGTGACTGTCTCTCGCGCTAATCCACTCAAACTACTCAGTTCTCTGTGGGGTAAATTGGGAATTTCTGTTCCTGTTTGTCCGCGTTTTCCTTGGCCTTCTGCCAAAAACAGTAATGTGTCTGCTACCCGTGACAGACTATCAGATTCTCGCAACCGCAGTCGTCGATTTACTTGTCGTAAACGCCGAGCCATAAGTTGTGATAAGTGGACTCCCGCTAAAGGTTCTGCATAGATTAACTTCACAAAATCCTGGGATGGCATACTGCCGATTATTGTAGGAGTTAAGGTGATGACATCTGTAGAGCGGGGTACTTCATCTAATGCCGCCATTTCGCCAAATAGTTCCCCTTTACCAAGAATATTTAATGTTACTTCTTTGCCTTCTAGATTGTAGGTACGGATTTTGACCCAGCCATCGACTATAAAATACACAGAACCACCCCAGTCATTTTCTAGCAGAATCACTTGATTAGCTGGGTGTGTGCGTGTCACAAGATGGTTAAGGGCTATCTCCACTGAGGTTTCTGGTAACCCTTGAAAAAAGGGAGCTGAGTTTATCCACGGATTCTCTTCCATTACAACATTATTAAGGCGGTTATATAAAACGAGCAAGAACGCTAAGTTTTGCCTAAGCGTGATAAATACATTTAATTGTAAAAGAACACTAAGTTATATTACACAAGCAGGGGCTTTAGAGTGTTTTTTCTCAACAATTGTGACCTACTATTATACAGTCTGTACTTTCTTACACACTGTTTTCTACTTGAGGAGTAATCCGGGAAAAGGCCAGCTGCATTGCTAACAGAAGTACTCAAAAATATAACTAAACAACAATTATGATACTCAAAGTTGCTAATTTTTGCTAATTTAAAGTTTTTGCGGTTGGCTAGCGAAAGGTAGTCAGTAATCTGGCTTGGCGATTTGGATTTTTTTATGTTTTTATACTATTGAAGTTATCAAGGCGATGTTATCCCCTTAAGAACTACCTGATACGACCAATCTAAGAATACTTTTGTGTTCTAGAATTACTACTTGCTCAAACATATGTTACTAAATGGCGATGGCATAACCGCCTAGCATAGCTGATAGCCTCCGGCAAATTTACATAATGCTACAACTTGCAGTTATCCATAAAACAATTATGCTGAGTTTTATTTGATACTTAAATAGTTGTAAATTAATTTCCACCATCGGTTAACCTAAAATTTTAGCTAAGGTAATTTAAAGTGACTTTCCGCAACGATGAAATTCAAAAACTAATTGCAGATATTGACAACTTACTGAACAGCAATGGTAAGCGCCTGTCTAGGCTTCTGTCTAGTCAGGCGCAAGAGCCGAAAGAGGTTTTAGAAAGAACTCGCGATTTTCTAATTCAGCTACAAGAGTCTGAGAGATCAGAACACTCTCAACAAAATTGGTCTGTGGGACAGTCTCAAAAATCGCCGTTGTTGGAGAAGTTTATCGACCAGGGTCAGAATCAGGCGACATCACCACCAATCGCAAGTCATCAAGAATCTACTCATTCCCTCACTGAACAAATAAAAAATGAATTGTTGACCTGTATACAGCCATTGCAAGCAGAAATTACAGCACTGTTGCAAGAGCGGACAGTTTTGGCACAAGAAATTAGACAGCTAGAGCAAAGGCGACTACATAACTACTCTTTAAGTCAACAACTGGCAAACCAAGAGCAAATCATTACCGAATTTTTACAAGTGCTGATGAGTCGCCTAGCACCAGCGTTAATGCCCAAAATAGCTGAGGCAAGAGTAAATTATTCTAGTGATGTTAATAATCATCATCAAAGCGATCTAGAACCTACAACTGCTACTAATCAAGCCTTCTGGGAATCCTCATCACAAACAGAACACTTAACGCAACTAACTCAAGACTTAGATCAACGTTTGTTGTCTTTGGACGGCACTGTAAATGTTGTTTTTGATGCCTTACAGCGAAATGTTAATACTTATCATGAATCTTTATCTCAAGCACTCGTAAGAATGCACAGTCGGGGTTTGCAAGGCGAACAATTGCTGGTAAGCCTACTAAATAATTTGACGCAACATATACAGCAAAATTTATCTAGTTTTTCAGCACCTACTCCTAAGTTAGAAAATCAAACTCCTGCTGTTTCACCATCAAGCGTTAGTCCAGTTGCTCCAGACTTATTGCACCCAACTGACGTTAACCTATCTGTAGAATCGGAACTTTTCTTTACAGATAATATCAATGAAAAATCTCTCATCTTAGCAGCAGATTTAGATGCAACAATGAGCGATCGCGTTCCGCCCACTATAGGCGTTGGCGCAGCCTCTGTCTCCGACACGATCCGCGAACATGAAGATAGTCTGCAACCGACGGTCGATCATCACCTTTTAGAAACGGCCGAATTTGAGGACTTAATGACCGATGAATTAGATAAAATGCTTTTGCAGCTTGGTGTTGATGAGTCTATATCTGCTGAAAATTTGACTACCCCAGATATTTTATCTGAGGATAGTGGGGAATCAACTGATGATGAAGTTGATCGGATTTACGCCAGTTTGTTTGGTAGTGACAATTATTTGATTAATGCCCTTCTGGAATTAAATTCCGAGTCAGTAACCGAGGATTTACCAGGGTTAGAGGAATCTGATAGTGTAGCGATCGCGCCTCAAAATATTCTCTCCGAGGTCGATACGGCGGCAATGATGCCAGAAGCCTGGTTTGATGAATCAGATACCGATTTTTTTGATGATACTAACCCTGAGAATATCCCAGATCCGCCCATTGAATCCACAGACTTATTATTATTTGCAGAACTAACTCCAAGTAGTAGTTTTGTAGATGCGGTAGACTTGCCAGCAATACAGCCAAGCCATGAAGATACAATTACATCTTTAACAGATTTATTTGCAGATGTAGATATTGAAGAACTGGCAAGAAGCAGGCAATTAGAGGAAACCGCCCCGCTGCCCACTCTCTCGACACCAGAACCTGTGATTGCAGAACAGTTACCAGTAGCTTCTGCTATGGAGGATGTGAAAGCTTTAATTGTAGAAACAGTAGAGCAAAAGCCACCAGCATTAACTCACAAAGAACCGGAACAGCTACCAGCACCATTTATTCCGGCTTCACCCCAAGAAAATTTACTGTCACCAGAAGTCACTCAATTAGCCAATCTCCCCGAAATTGCTCTGAACGAAGAGCAATGGCTCAAATTACACCAAGATTTGGCCAAGCTTGACGAACCAAACCCACAGACACCACAATCACCAATAATTGGGTTGGAAAGTGCAGAGTTTTGGGTAAGCGATGGGCTACGCGATCGCCAACAATTAGATCAAGAAGTAACAGAAAATACCTTGGCTGTGGACTTCTCCCCTCCAGAGGTTTCCCCAGCTAATCCCATTTCCACACCGCAAACAGAAGCTGCCTTAGACTTTAGCCCCACTGAAAAAAAAAAGGAAGTCACAACAACCGCTTACGACAGTTCTGTCATCATTCCTGATAGTCCCATAGACAATACAGAAATTACACCTGATACTCTAGACTCCGTTTGGTATTTAGGCATTGATTTGGGGACGACAGGGATTTCTGCCACTTTGTTAAATCGTTCTACTGGCGTTGTCTATCCGATTTGTTGGTCAGCAGAACAGCAACCGGGAACGAATAACTTCCAGCAATCCTTCCGTTTACCCGCAGAAGTTTATCTGCCTAACACTTCTTTACCTCCCAGACAGGCTGACGGCAGCGATGAGAAAGCATCTCATCTAAAAAATCATCTTTATTCAGCGCAGTTAAAACCATATTTACAGGTAGCAATTCCCTATAAAAATGAGCAGGAAAAATGGCAACCTGTATTGCAATTTAACGAATTTTCAGCCGGCCCGTTAATTTGGATAGTGCGATCGCTCTCGAAGTTACTTTTGACTCTGAAAGCAGACCGTGACAGCACAACTCAAGGGTTAATTGCCACAGCCGTAGGCTTGGATGAAAGCAGCTTCCACAGCATTATTGATCAGATTGCTGGTGTGATTTGTAACTCACCCTCTAGTTGGTCAGAACAATATCGCTTCAATGTGCGGGAAGCTTTACTCACAAGTAGATTAGTCCAACATCCCCAGCAAGTATTTTTTGTAGAAGAAGCGATCGCTAGTCTACTGAGTATCCTCAATGGTGCTAATGGTGAAACAGTACAATTTAGCACCAATGAAGGTTTAACCCCGGCTCAAAGCAGCGATTATGCGATCGTCGGCAATACTCTCGTGATTAATATTGGTGCAACTGCCACAGAAATGGGATTGGTCGATGTACCAGATAGGTTAGAACAACTTACCCACAATCATTTCATGCTTCATGGTTTTGCCTATGCCAGCAAAGGGATTGAGCAAGACATTATCTGTCAGTTATTATTACCATCCAAATACCGCCAATCGCGTGGAGAAAACCCAGAAGATAACCAAAAAATTCATAGTAACCCTTGGCAATGGCAATCAGCCTTTCCAGATTTAGACGAAGCGCAGTGGGAAAGTTTGGGTTTAGAAGATTTAGAATTACCGCGTGTGGGAGAACCAGATATCGAAGCGCGGATTCTCTTACAGCAGCGTCTCGAAAGTTCCCTACTAGGACAAGCTGTACTAGATGCAGCCCTAGCTTTAAAACTGATCTTACAACGCCAAGAGACTTTTAGCTTTGAATTGGCTGACCAACGCTGGATTTTACAGCGTCGAGATTTAGAAACTCAAGTATTTGTCCCCTTTGTCCGTCGCCTCAACCGGGAACTCAATAAGTTATTAGTAGCGCGTGGTATTCCCACTGAAGCGATTAACCAAGCCATTTTAAGCGGTGGAGTGGCGAATTTAGGCGTAATTAATCGTTGGTTGCGGCAGAAACTTCCCAACGCCAAGATGATGCAAGATACGTACCTAGGTGACAACGGCATTCCTAACTGTAGTCGTGTCGCCTATGGTTTGGCTGTACTACCCCTACATCCCCAAGTTTTAGAAGAATCTCGTCATCAATATACAGATTATTTCCTGTTTACAGAATTACTGCGGCTTTTACCAGACCGAACTCTGGCATTTGGGGAAGTTCTACAACTATTTGAGGCTCGTGGTATTAATACCAGCACTTGTCAACAAAGACTTTTGGCTTTCTTAGAAGGAGAACTACCCCCAGGTTTAATTCCTGTCTCCCCCGAATCTACTTGGCTGACCCAAGACTCTCAAGCTAATTCAGATTATCAGGCGATCGCCTCCACACCCCTGTTTGCAAAACAAGGTAATCTCACCTATCGTCCCAATTTCTCGCAACTGCAAATTTTCCACCGCTATCTAAATGCAATAAAAGCCAGCACTCAGCAGTCCTTGGATGAACCTTACACTATTAATTTTCGTGTAGGGGTGACAGGTGACAGGTGACAGGGGGCAGGGGAGAGTAACTCATACCCAATACTCAATACCCATTTATTTTTGAATTTTGAATTTTGAATTTTGAATTTTGAATTGTTACCCCTTCACCCCACTACCAGTATCTGTAGCTACGATATAACGCTGTAAAACTAGGAATACTAACAAAACAGGTGCGATCGCAATTACTGAACCAGCCGCTACTAAACGCCAGTCTAGAGAAAATGTCCCTGCTAACTTGGCTACTCCCAAGGGTAGGGTGTATAAATTTTCATCTTGAATGACGATCAAAGGCCAAAGAAAGTCACTCCAAGAACCGATAAAGACGAAAATAGCAAGAGTTACTAGGGCTGGTCTAACGGCTGGTAACATAATATGCCACCACAAGCCTAATTCTGAACTGCCATCCATCCGCGCGGCTTCTTCTATCTCTTTGGGAACTCCCATAAAAGCTTGTCTAAGTAGGAAGATACCAAAGGCAGAAGCCACGCTGGGGAAAATCATTCCCAAATAAGTATTTCTCAACCCTAACTGGACTGTCAAAATATATAAGGGTATCATCACGATTTGGAAAGGAATCATAATCGTAGAAACGATCGCAATAAAGATTCCATTTCTTCCCGGAAATGATAGCCGTGCTAAAGGGTAAGCAGCTAAGGAGCAAAACAGCAGATTTAAACCTACAGTCAGCATTGCCACCAATGTACTGTTATAGAGGTACTGCCCAAAAGGTAAAGATTGCCACACCTTAGAGAAGTTTTCTAAGGTAGGTTGACTGGGTAATAACTGCGGTGGCGACTGTAGAATATTTTCTGTCGGTGATTTTAAAGCAGTGCTGATCAGCCACAGTAGAGGAAAGAGTGTGATGATTGCGATCGCACCTAATAAAAAGTACATCATCACAGGTGGCATTCTCGTATTTTTCAATCGAAAATTAGTCACGTCGCTTTCCTCCAATCCAAATTTAAAATTAACAAATTACGTAAAGCCTGCGGCATAGCTGCGCTTAGAACGTAGCCGGGTAAAGCATCATTACGAATTAATATAAAATTCCGTTTCAGTAGCCACAGCAAGTAAAGGTTGATCCCAAGGTTGAATAGGTAGTTGAGTTAAATAGGCAGATTCAAAGACAATTCCTACCGTTGGCTTGTTTGCCCATTCAGTCGAACTCAGCAAGCGATCGTAATAACCACCACCATAACCTAGACGATATCCACGGCGATCGCAAGCAACACTAGGAACAATAATTAAATCAACTTCTTGTGGATTGATAGTTGGTGTTTCAGGATGGGGTTCTTGAATGCCGTAGGAATTAATCTGTAACGATTCCCCAGATTGCCAACTATGCCAGTGTAGCGATTGACCGATGCAGCGCGGAAATCCCCAGCGATATTGATTCTCTCCAAATAGGGGACTAAGGTCAGGTTCTTGGCGAAAGCTGAAATAAGCAAGTATGGTTTTGGCTTCGGTGAAGAGGGTAGAAGCTTGTAAAAGTTTACAGATGCGATCGCTTTTTTCTCGCCATTCTCTAACAGACATCGACTGCCGAGTTTTTAAAAGAGTCCGGCGTAATTTTACCTTATTTAGTTGATGATCAACTTTGTCCATTTAGATTCGTTTAGTGCATCAAGTTTAAATTGATGGATAAGCAAGTTTGTAGTAAGGACTTTAGTCCTGATTTTTCTAAGGACTAAAGTCCTTACTACGAACCGTCAAAACTAAATTGACACAGTAGTAGTTTAGGGTTACAGAACCCCGGCTTCTCTAAAAAACCGGGGTTCTAAATTTGCACTTAACTAAACCGTATGCGGTTACAGGTTACAATGACCTATTCCTTAAGCAGCATTTTGACGATACCAGTCAATAGTATTCTTTAATCCCTGCCGGAAATCGATTTGCGCCGTGAAATTAAAAGCTTGTTTTGCCCGTTCAGTATCCAAACAACGACGAGGTTGACCATTTGGCTGATCTGTTTGCCAAATTATTTCCCCGTCAAACTCCATCAGTTCGCAAATTAAGGTGACTAAATCGCGGATAGAAATTTCATAACCCGTTCCCAAGTTAACTGGTTCGGAGTCATCATAAAATTGTGTCCCCATCACAATGCCTCGTGCCGCATCTTCTGAATACAGAAACTCGCGGGTAGGACTACCATCACCCCAAACAGGGAGTTGTTTGTCTCCCCGAACTTGGGCTTCATAAACTTTGTGAATTAACGCTGGGATGACGTGGGAACTTCTCGGATCAAAATTATCTTCAGGCCCGTATAAATTTACTGGTAGTAAGTAAATACCATTAAAGTTGTACTGCTGACGATAAGATTGCAGTTGTACTAAAAGTGCTTTTTTAGCCACCCCATAGGGAGCGTTAGTTTCTTCTGGATAACCATTCCATAGGTCATCTTCTTTGAATGGTACTGGGGTAAATTTTGGGTAGGCGCAAATTGTACCCACACAAACGAATTTTTCTACGCCTCCTTGATAAGCAGCATGGATGAGTTGAGTCCCCATGATCAAGTTGTCGTAGAATAACTCGGCTGGTTTTTCGCGGTTGAGACCGATACCACCGACGTGAGCCGCTAAGTGAATGATGATATCTTGCTGGTCTACTGCGCGTTGACAATCAAAGCTTACTCGCACATGGGATTGTGCGCCCAAGTTGTAAATTTCTGTAGGCTGGACTTCTTCTAGAATCCGTCGCAGAGTTGTACCATCTGTCAAATCACCGTAATGCAGAAATAACCGCACGCCTTCTTTATGGGGATCTTCGTAAATATGGTCAATACGGTCAGTATTGAAGGTAGAAGTCCGGCGAATTATACCATGCACTTCGTAGCCTTGCTCTAGTAAAAATTCACTCAGATATGAACCATCTTGACCAGTAATACCAGTGATTAAGGCGCGTTTGTTTTGCGTCATGCTTTCTTTATTCCTTTTGGTCCCTATTAAATATATGTAGTCCAATTTACACAACGTAGCAGCTAATTGCCAAATTGCCTAATGGGAAACCTACGAGTTTTAAGGATAGGAGGATTCTATCGTAAATAAATATACTGACAAAAAAGTAAATTTTATGCAGAAATCTACCCTTAAGTCGCTTTGATAAAGATATGTAGAGCTTTGATAAAGATTTATCTTTGTGAAAAATTCATACATTTAGGAATGTTTATGAAGAATGAATAAACCGAGTAATTAAAATCTCAGAACTTTACAGATCAAATAAAATTACGTATGTGATTTCTAATCAGATAAAGCAAAGCTTCAAAATCTCAGTATAGCTCAGATACCAAGATTATTTTTGACAACTAATGTTTTAGTAATGTTATATATATATTTTAGATGTTGCTAATGTCATGTATGAAATATAACTTTATAAGACAATAAATTTCTATCGCAACAATTATTGAGAACTAACAAAAATAATAAAAAATTTCATATGAACAATCAAACAACAACTAAATTACCCATTCACTTCAATTCTGATAAAGTAGGCAAAGTCTGGCGCGTACCTTACCAACAACGCGCAGCCGAAGCAGAATTATGGGCAGAACAACACAGCATCAAACCTGCATCTGTTGATGAAATGCGTATTTGTCTATTATTGATAGATGTACAAAATACTTTTTGTATACCTGAATTTGAATTATTTGTTGGAGGTCAATCGCAAACGGGAGCAGTAGATGATAATCGACGATTGTGTGAGTTTATTTATAAGAACTTAGGCGTAATTACAAAAATTATTCCTACCCTAGATACCCATACAGCCATGCAAATTTTTCATCCTATTTTTTGGGTAAATAAGGCAGGCGAACATCCGACACCAGCAGCTACTAATATTACTCCAGCAGATATTGAAGATGGTATTTGGCAAGTAAACCCAGATATTGCGAATAGTATTAACAGCAACTATGAATTATTGACAAAACACGCCTACCATTACGTTAAGCAACTCAGTCAAGATGGTAAATATCCTTTGACAGTTTGGCCTTATCATTCTATGTTAGGTGGCATTGGTCATGCTTTAGTTTCTGCGGTGGAAGAAGCAATATTTTTCCACTGTATTGCACGGCGAAGTCAAACACAATTTGAAATTAAAGGCGACAATCCGTTAACAGAAAACTATTCTGTTTTACGTCCAGAAGTCTTGCAAAGTTTTGACCAAAGTCCACTAGCCAACAAAAATACACGCTTAATGCAGCAACTTTTAAAATTTGATGCAGTGATTATTGGTGGTCAAGCTAAAAGTCATTGTGTAGCTTGGACAATTGATGATTTATTAACAGAAATTCAACAGATAGATCATACCCTTGCTCAAAAAATCTATCTACTAGAGGATTGTACTTCGCCTGTTGTAGTACCGGGAATTGTAGACTATACAGAACAAGCAGATGCAGCATTTGCTCGATTTGCAGCAGCAGGCATGAATATTGTCAAATCCACTGAATCTATCTGCAACTGGCTGGTTTAAACACAAAAACATAGAAAGAAGGCGATGGTCGGAGACCATCGCCTTTTTTCACTCAATCTACAATTTTTAAACCAAGAGTGTTTGTAATAGTGGTTTTTCTGGGGATAATTTACCTGTCCTTAGCCATTCTGACAGTTCTTCTGGGGTTTGAGCTTGCTGGAGACGTTCCCGTAGTAAAGCACCTTCGAGGATTTCTTTTTGCAACAATTCCTGTGCTGTCTCTTCTAATAAATCACGATTGTATTGCAAAATACTCAAGGCGATATGGTGGGCATTATCCACAATCTGCTTAACTTCGCGGTCAATTTCTTCAGCCACTTTGGGACTAATAGAACGTCGGGGATTACCGTAACCTTCGATAAATTGTTGTTGAGTTTTCTCAAAAGCTACTGGCCCTAGGTGGTCACTCATTCCGTAAAGGGTAACGTAGCGTTCTGCTAAATCGGTGGCTTTTTGAATATCATCACTCGCACCTGTGGAGACTTTACCAAAGACAACTTCTTCGGCGGAACGTCCACCCAACAAGGTAGCAATGCGACCGCGAATTTCATCTTCGATCATCAAGAAGCGGTCTTCTTCAGGCATTTGAATTGTATAACCTAATGCACCGACACCACGAGGGACAACAGAGATTTTTTCAACTCTACCAGCACCAGGCATCAACGCCCCAATAATGGCGTGACCAACTTCGTGATACGCTACAGTTTTCTTCTCGGTTTCGTTCAAAACACGAGAGCGTTTTTCTAATCCAGCCACTAAACGCTCAATGGCTTCATTAAAGTCTGCCATTAGCACAGCTTGGCGATTTTGTCGTGCTGCTAACAGTGCCGCTTCATTGACGAGGTTAGCTAAATCTGCACCAGCAAAACCGGGAGTTTTGATCGCGATATTACCCAAGTCAACATCATCAGCCAATTTGACATTTCTGGCGTGGACATTGAGAATTGCTTCTCGACCAATTTTATCAGGACGATCAACCACAACTTGACGGTCGAAGCGACCGGGACGGCGCAAAGCTGGGTCAAGAACTTCGGGACGGTTGGTAGCGGCGATGATAATGACACCGGTATTAGCGTCAAAGCCATCCATTTCGGTGAGTAACTGGTTGAGGGTTTGTTCTCGTTCATCGTTCCCGCCGACAAAACCGCCAGCACCACCGCGAGATTTACCCAGTGCATCTAACTCATCGATGAAGACAATACAGGGAGCTTGTTTTTTGGCTTGTTCAAACAAGTCACGCACCCGCGCCGCACCCACACCCACAAATAACTCAATAAACTCAGAACCAGAGATACTGAAGAATGGTACGCTAGCTTCTCCTGCGATCGCTTTTGCTAATAGTGTTTTACCAGTTCCCGGCGGCCCTACTAACAGCACACCTTTCGGAATTTTTGCCCCTAATTTAGTGTATTTACCAGCATTTTTCAAGAAATCAACGATTTCTTCCAATTCAGCTTTAGCTTCATCTACACCAGCCACATCAAGGAATTTTACCCCAGTGCTACCTTCAGAGTAAATTCGGGCTTTGCTTTTACCTACCGTCAATGCAGCCGGGCCACCACCTTGACGATTCATTAAAAAGCCCCAAATGCCAAAGAAAATCAACGGAGGAGCAACCCAGCTAAGTAAAGTGCCAATCCAACCATTTTGGTTTGGTGGGGGTGCAGCAAACTCCACATTATTTTCACGGAGAATTTTAGGTAAATCTAAATCAATAGCTACTGGTGTGGTGATGAATACCTGCTCAGTGGCTTGCCCATCTGGAGTTTGAGTTTTGAGAGAATACTCAATGCGATCAGCTACGCTGGGCGGGTACGCCATCGCCACCCACAATCGCCCGATTTACATTACCAGCTTGGACTTGAGCAATAAAATCACTATAGGGTACTTGTGGCGATCGCTGTCCAAAGAAACTAGGCACAATAAAATTCAGGAGTAACAGCAAAGTCAGCAGAATCAAAAAACTGCCGCCAAATTGCCGTAATCTAGGCGGTTTAATTTTTTTATTATTATCAGTTTCCACAGGCATTTTGATATTACCTCAATTTGAATTACGAATTACGAATTACGAATTACGAATTGATCAGTCCCCTGTCACCTAATTTGTAAAGGTTTGTGTAGTTATAGCTTTATTGTAGATACTAGATAATGCAGCCTAAATTAGTGGACACCCCACCGCAAAATGTGTATTGCCGTACTCTTAAGGATAATCAGATGGGTTTTATTGTGAAGTTGCTGGTACTCTCAGCATTGTTATCGGCGTTGATTAAGTATGCAGCACCGAGTTTACCGATTCCCTCAACGGATGCTATTGCTTTAATTATCGTTTTTTTGCCTACAGTAATGATAGCGATCGCTCTAGGCTGGCGATTCCAAACCCAAAAACAAACTTAACTAAAAACCTCTAGGCGACAGTAGCTAAAATCAGCTAACCTACTGGAACTGCTAGGAATCAGCATCACGCCAAAAGTTGGGAGTCAGCCTGTGAACCTTGGTCAATGGATCGGCTTAATCGCCATAGTTATCTCTTTATATATATTGTGGCAAATCAAAGAAGTTTTGCTACTGATGTTTGCTGCTGTCGTCTTGGCTACCACTTTAAATCGGTTAGCTAGGCGTTTCCAACGAGCCGGACTCAAGCGGGGATTTGCTGTTTTGCTGGCGGTAACTATATTTTTTGCCCTTGTGATCGGCTTTTTCTGGTTGATTGTCCCACCTTTTGCCCATCAGTTCAACGAACTCACCTCGCGCGTACCCCAAGGTTTTAACCGCTTTAATACTTGGTTAAATGAATTAAGACCCCGTATTCCACCGCAGTTAGTTTCCTATATACCGGATATCAATAGTCTCATACAACAAGCACAACCTATTGTCAATCGTGTGTTAGGTAGTTCTTTTACCTTTGTCTCTGGTTCTTTAGAAGTTGTCTTAAAGGTTTTACTAGTCCTGGTGTTAACGGGAATGTTATTAGTTGACCCATTGGCTTACCGCCGAGTATTTGTACGCCTGTTTCCCTCATTTTATCGTCGCCGAGTCGAAGGGATTTTAGATCAGTGCGAACTCTCCTTAGAGGGATGGGTAACAGGTGCAATTATTGCTATGGGTGTAGTGGGACTAATGAGTGTTGTTGGCTTATCAATTTTGCAAGTGAAGGCGGCTTTGGCTTTAGGAGTTTTAGCCGGATTTTTAAATTTAATTCCCAATATTGGCCCGACACTGAGCGTAGTTCCAGCAATGGCAATCGCACTTCTAGATAATCCTTTGAAAGCTCTTGCTGTCTTAATTTTATACTTTATTATTCAACAGGTAGAAAGTAGTTTAATCACCCCTGTTGTGATGGCAAAACAAGTTTCTTTGCTACCAGCAGTAACATTAATTGCCCAATTATTTTTCGTGACTTTCTTCGGCTTTTTAGGATTATTTTTAGCTTTACCGTTAACTGTTGTCGCTAAAATTTGGGTGCAAGAAGTATTGATTAAAGATGTTTTAGATGAATGGAGAGATAACCATGCTCAAGAAACTGAGTTAGTGATAGTTTCTCGCTCTCCTGAAGTTGATGAAAAATGGACAGAGGATAAACCAGCTAATAATTTAAATGATGATGCTTTATCTCAGGAAGATTAGTTAATTTTCCCCCTTCCCTAGTAGGGAAAGGGGGTTAGGTTTTGCGTTAACTTTTCCACATAACGTAAAAAGCCAGGAAGTTCCTTCGTACTTTCACTTAAATTTATTCGAGCTAAAAAACACCGCCGCCAGCACAATTAAACCCAAAAGGACTAAGGGAACAAAGAGATTAGGTAGATCGGATAAATTCATTACGCAGCTGTTTTCAGGGATAATTCCTGTTATACAGCAAGCGGAAAACACGGGGGAATCATGATGACATCTCCAGACATGGTTATCTGGCTACAGGAGCGGACACCTTTAGGTATTCTCTCATCAGAAGTGTTGAATGCGATTGCTCCCCTGATTCAAGCACAAGTTATACCCCAGGGAAGCAGTCTCATTCAAGAAGGTACTCCCCCAACAGCACTTTATATTCTTATCGATGGTCAACTAGAAAGCGAAATTACTAATAAAAACAACCCAGTTTTCCCCTGTGGCTTCCTTCCAGGTGCAGTCATTCACCTCAAGGAATTACTTTTAGATGAATTGACCCCATGCACAATTACTGCTGTCACAGAATCTCACGTCTGGGTTATTCCGGCGGCTGAGTTTCGCGCTTTAGTTAGTCAATATCCTCAAATTACTCAGGCTATTTCTCGACAACTGGCGCAGGAATTAGCCCAGGTGACATCTGCGTTAACTTACGAACAAGAACGTTCCGTAGCTTTGCGACCATATTTAGTTACCAAAGCACAACGGGGAATTGTTGGTACAAGTCGCTATGCGGTGCGGTTGCGAGAGCAAATTCGAGAAGCGGCGGCTGACCGAGAACCTGTGGATATTTTCGGTGAACCTGGCTTAGAAAAAGATAATATTGCTGCCCTAATTCACTTTAGTTCTCCCAAACGACGTGAACCAATTATTAAAATCAATTGTGGGATTTTGCAAACAAGCGGTGCAGATTTATTTGGACGTGCTGGGGGAAAGCCGGGACTGTTGGAATGGTTAGGGGAAGGGACTTTAGTTTTAAACAATATTCAAGAGTTACCCCCAGAGTTATTACCGGCTGTGGCAAAGTTATTGAAAACAGGGACATATACCCCCGTGACTCGTCAGGGAGAAACAACTGCTGCATCCCTCACTAGCAAAGCAAGGATTTTGATAGTTTCCGAAAAAGCCCAGTCTCAAATAGAACGCTGTGTGGGTCATATTATTAAAGTGCCACCGCTACGGGTACGAAAGGCGGATATTCAAGCCCAGGTAGAATATTACACCAGTTTGTATGTGCGATCGCGTGGAGTTGCTAAACCCCGCATCACGCCAGAAGCCTTGCGCCGATTACAGTCCTATGATTTTCCTGGGAATCTCAAGGAACTGAAAAACCTTGTAGAACGCGCCATTGTGCAAGCTGGGAAGGGAAGGGAGTTAACAGAAGAAATTTTCTGGGCGGCTCAAACGAAGAAAAAGCAATTTCGAGTTAATCTGTTGAACATGTATCCTGGATTACGGCGATTTTTGCGGAGTGATTGGTGGCCGGATAGAATTAACTATGGTTTTACTGTGGTGGGATTTGCGTTTATTGTGGGTGTGTTATTTCTGGGGCCGCAAACACGCGATCGCAATTTTGCTTTAAATTTATTTTGGGCTTGGTGGTGGCCTATCGGTTTATTTATCTTCCCCTTTTTCGGGCGGGTGTGGTGTGCTGTCTGTCCTTTCATGATTTATGGTGAAATTACCCAAAAACTATCTCTGTGGCTATTTCCGCGTCAACTCCAACGCTGGCCGCGAGAGAAGGCTGAAAAATGGGGCGGTTGGTTTTTGTTTGGGTTATTTACTCTCATTTTCCTCTGGGAAGAACTCTGGAATTTAGAAAATACCGCCTATCTTTCCGCCTGCTTACTGTTATTAATTACCTCCGGGGCGATGATTTTCTCAGCCTTGTTTGAAAGGCGGTTTTGGTGTCGTTATCTTTGTCCTATTGGGGGGATGAATGGTTTATTTGCTAAACTCTCAATGACGGAACTCAGGGCGCAACAGGGAATTTGTTCTGCTACTTGTACGACCTATCAATGTTATAAAGGTGGTGCGGAAAAAGGCGAAGGAATGGAAACTGATGGCTGTCCCTTGTATTCCCATCCCGCACAGTTAGAAGATAACCGCGATTGCGTGTTGTGCATGACTTGTTTAAAAGCCTGTCCCCATCGTTCCGTTGAGTTTAACTTGCGTCCCCCAGGGATTGAACTGTGGACAACTCACGTACCCCACAACTATGAAGTGGCGTTATTGTTGTTGCTGTTCGGAGGAGTATATCTGCATCGTTTACCAGAGTTGCAAACTTGGCTGGGGTTACAGTTAGATTTAACTCCATTTTGGCTACATTTGGGGATATCACTGTTAGCTTTGTTAATTCCCACGGTGGTTGTATTTTTCGCCTATGGTTGTATGAAAATATTCAATCTTCACCGGAAAGCCCGACCATTTATTGAACTCGCTTATGGTTATTTACCCTTGGTGTTGGGAGGGAACTTAGCCCATTACTTGCGTTTGGGTTTGGGTGAAGGTGGTAAGATTTTGCCTGTAACCTTTGCAACCTTTGGTTTTAGTGGTGAGCAATTGCCAATATTAGTAGCGCATCCAGCTGTGATTGCTTTTTTACAAGGTGCAACCCTGATTTTTTCTGTACTGTTGACAATTGTGTTAACGCAAAAGATTGGGCGACAACCATTAAGAAATATACTTTGGCAACATCTAGCTGCGATCGCTTTAGGTTTGAGTATGTGGGTGATAATTGTATTTTGACTTAATTGCCAAGTAAATGGATGAGTAAAGATGTATAAAGGAGACAAGCAGATACGGGGATGCTTCGCTTCACTACGTTATAATCGCCATCACAAAATTTAGAGCATTGATCTTGTGAGGTATTTTGAAAACAGTAGTCGCCAATTTGCCTTTGATAAGTTAAAGATTAGAAATAGTGGAAAATTTCGCATCCAGGAATGTGTTCTACCTTATTCTCTAGAAAGCGTCCCACTGTAGGCGCACTAACCCCGATGAATGGAAGGAACGAATTAAATCCTTTTCCCCCAGTCCTCATACATCCTGGAGTTTTTATGAGGATCAAGTTACAGTCAGTGTGATCTTACCTCTTGACATTTCGTTGAAATTACCCCAATTTGACTGTTTAGCTTCATAGCTATTTTTTTATTGAAATTTCCATGTCAACTCTCGTCATCGTCGAATCTCCAACCAAAGCTCGTACCATTCGCAACTACTTACCAAAAGACTATCGGGTAGAAGCGTCGATGGGTCATGTGCGTGACCTACCCCAATCGGCTAGTGAAATTCCTGCTGCTGTCAAAGGGGAAACATGGGCGCAGCTTGGGGTAAATGTGGACGCAGACTTTGAACCTGTATATGTTGTCCCCAAAGACAAAAAGAAAATTGTCACTCAGCTCAAAGAAGCTTTAAAAGAAGCAACTGAACTGATCCTGGCAACTGACGAAGACCGGGAAGGTGAAAGTATTAGTTGGCATTTATACCAGCTACTCAAGCCGAAAATCCCGACTAAGCGGATGGTGTTTCACGAGATCACCCAAGAAGCAATTAAAAAGGCTCTGAAAAACTGCCGTAATATCGATGAGCAGCTAGTACGCGCCCAAGAAACCCGGCGGATTTTAGACCGATTAGTGGGGTATACCCTTTCCCCCTTGTTGTGGAAAAAAATAGCCTGGGGATTATCTGCGGGGCGGGTGCAGTCTGTGGCTGTAAGCCTATTAGTCACCAAAGAACGCCAACGCCGGGCTTTCCGGGAAGGTGCGTACTGGGATTTAAAAGCTTCCCTGGAGCAGAATAAATCCTCATTTACATCACTGTTAGTCACCCTAGGAGGCACTAAAGTAGCAACCGGGAGTGATTTTGACTCCTCCACTGGACAAATCGCCACTGGACGCAATGTAGTGCTGCTTTCGGAAGAAGATGCGATCGCCCTGAAGGACAGACTGACTGGTCAACCCTGGACAGTCTCAGATGTGGAAGAACGCCCAGTCACCCGCAAACCTTCGCCACCGTTTACCACCTCCACATTGCAGCAAGAATCGAACCGCAAACTGCGCCTCTCCGCACGGGACACCATGCGGGTTGCGCAAAGTTTGTATGAGCAAGGGTATATTACCTATATGCGTACAGACTCGGTGCATTTGTCAGATCAGGCGATCGCAGCTGCCCGTGATTCTGTAGAAAAACTATACGGCAAGTCATATCTCAGCCCCCAACCAAGGCAATACACCACCAAATCGAAAGGCGCACAGGAAGCCCACGAAGCCATTCGTCCGGCTGGTAGCAGCTTCCGCACCCCCCAAGAAACCGGATTAAGCGGTCGGGAATTAGCCCTGTATGACTTGATTTGGAAGCGCACCGTCGCCTGTCAAATGGCAGACTCCCGCCAAACCCAAATCACTGTCCAGTTAAAAGTTGAAGATGCTGGTTTCCGTTCCTCCGGTAAACGCATTGATTTTCCTGGCTATTTACGCGCCTACGTCGAAGGTTCTGATGACCCCGAAGCCGCATTAGAAGACCAAGAGGTGATTTTACCTAGCTTAAAAGTTGGTGATCATCCCAACTGTAAAGACTTAGCCGCCGTTGATCACGAAACTCAACCTCCCGCTAGGTACACTGAAGCTACCTTAGTCAAAACTCTAGAAAGTGAAGGCATTGGTCGTCCTAGTACCTACGCCAGCATTATTGGCACAATCATTGATAAGGGTTACACCCAACTGGTGAATAATGCCCTGATTCCCACATTCACCGCTTTCGCCGTCACCACTCTCTTGGAAAAACATTTCCCGGATATCGTTGATCCCAGTTTTACTTCCAAAATGGAGCAAACCCTGGATGATATCGCCGAAGGTGAAGCTAAATGGCTTCCCTATTTGCGGGAATTTTATCTCGGTGATCAAGGTCTAGAAACCCTAGTCAGAGAACAAGAAAGTCAAATTGATGCCACTAAAGCTAGAACCGTAGAACTAGAAAATTTAGCCGCCAAAGTTCGCATTGGTAAATACGGCCCTTACATTGAGGTAGACAACGGTGATGGTGTAATCACCGCCTCAATTCCCAAAGACCTGACTCCAGCAGACCTTGACCCCAAACAAGTCGAAGTCCTGCTAAGGCAAAAAACCGTAGGGCCAGACCAACTAGGCCGTCATCCCGAAACTGGTGAACCAATTTACGTCAAAATTGGTGCTTATGGCCCTTACGTCCAGTTAGGCGACAAGTCAGACGAAAACCCCAAACCCAAGCAAGCATCTTTACCCAAAGGTGTCACACCAGAAACCATCACCCTAGAGACAGCCATTGGTTTGTTGTCACTACCCCGCAATTTGGGAGTACATCCAGCCACCGGCGGCAAAATCCAAACCAGTTTAGGACGTTTTGGCCCTTATGTCGTCCATGACCAAGGTAAAGAAGGCAAAGATTACCGTTCTTTAAAAGCTAGTGATGATGTCTTGACAATTACCCTAGAACGAGCATTGGAATTGTTATCAGAACAGAAAAAAACTCGTGGTTCTGCCAATAGCAAGTCCAAAGCCGCTTTAAAGGAATTGGGTACACATCCAGACGATGATGCACCAGTAAATATCTACGACGGCCCCTATGGCCCTTACATCAAACACAACAAAACTAATGCTGGGCTACCAGAAGGTGTGTCAGTAGAAGATGTCACCCTACCCCAAGCCTTGGAATTGCTAGCGGCTAAAGCATCGACCAGTAAATCCACCCGCAAAACAACTAAATCTACCACCACTAAATCAAAGTCAACAACGGCTAAATCAAAAACGGCGACGAAGAAAAAAGCGGTGGAGGGTTAGTGATTGGTCATTAGTCATTAGTCATTAGTCATTAAATAATTAAATGGTGTCATGGCTTTGAACTATTGGCTAATCCCCAATCCCCAATCCTCAATCACTATTACCGTCCGATTAGTTGCGAATGTGATACTCTAAAAAGTAAGGGAGATAACAACACTAAAGTTTTAAAAGTGGCTTATGCCCAAAATACAAAAGTGTGTATCATCCACGGAGTCAGCCAGAGGTGCAAAATTACGCCAGTTTTTAAGTAGCTGTAAACCAAAATTGAGGTAGTATCTCAGGAGCAGTCAGTTTAATGGACTATATAGAAAAGGTACTGGAAAAGCTAAAAGAATTGGCGCGTAAGCTGATTGAGTCCCTACTGGGGCCTGAAGTAGAGCCGGAACCAGAACTGATTCCGATCCCTGTAGATCAGCGATCGCGTCGTCGTTAGTAGACTGAAGGTACAATCATTGACAATACAACCTCTAAATATTTTGGTGCTGCACGGGCCAAACCTGAATTTGCTGGGACAACGAGAACCAGGCGTTTACGGTTCTACTAGCTTGTCTGAGATTAACTGCCTATTAGCAGAAGCAGCACTAAATTTACAGGCAAAGGTGTTTCCTATGCAGTCAAATCATGAAGGTGTGTTAGTCGATGCAATTCATGAAGCACTAGGAAAACACCAAGGAATTTTGATTAATGCCGGGGCTTATACTCATACGAGTGTGGCGTTGAGAGATGCGATCGCTGCTGTAAATATACCGACAGTAGAAGTCCATCTCAGTAATATTTATCGCCGAGAAGAGTTCCGCCATCACTCTTACATAGCTCCGGTAGTGATGGGACAAATTAGTGGTTTTGGTGTACAAAGTTACCTTTTAGGTTTACAAGCTTTAGTGCATCATTTAAATTTGTAATTCGTAATTCAAGAAGACTAAATCTGGGTTATGAAGAAGGCAGGAGACAGGGGAGCAGAAAACGGAAGTTATTCACTGCGTGACGCTAGCGCGTAGCTTGCTTTGCTACAACGAACTCCGGAGGAGTACAATTTTGGATTTTGTCGGCGTAAGCCTAGCAGTAGGCTATTTTGAATTTATATGCCCAATGCCCCATGCCCAATTAACAATTAGTTAAACCATGCGCTATTTACTTGGGAGTCGGTTCAGGGGTGTTTTCTTGGGGGGATTAGTAGGGGAAGCTTTAGCTCAAAGTAGTCAGCTAAAACATCCAATTGGTGGTGACTTTGCCCAAAGTGTAGTTCCTGGTGCTACCAGTTTAATTAAATTAGGAAAATTTGATATAGATGATTGGTTAGAAATTTATCAACAAAAATTTACACATTTAGAACCATCAAAAATAATCTTCGCTACAATTCCTATTTCTGTTTTTTTTCACGAAAATCCGGTAAAACTACACCAAAATTTACTGCGGCTGTTAAAAAATTGGGATAGCAACCTAGAGATTAGGGATAGCACCCTAGCAATAGGATATGCGATCGCGCAATCACTGACAGAAAAACTCCATCCCCAAACCCTCATTCCCCAAATAATTGCCTTTATTGGCGAGACAAACACCTCACTCCCACAAAATTTATTAAAAGTAAATAATCTGTTAGAACGAAGGGCTGGCTTAGAAAGAGTACAAACTGAGTTAGATAGCCAAGGAACGTTCTCCAATGGAATAGCTCTCGCATTTTATTACTTTCTTAGTACCTTAGAAGACTTCCCTTTAGCCGTTTTACGGTCTATTCGCCATGACGAAATCTGGCAAAAACACTCTGGTAATTTATATTTTCCGAATACAAGTGTAATTACGGGTTTGTTATCTGGAGTGTATAACAGTAATACTAGTATTCCGGTAAATTGGAGAGTTTCGCTAACCAGACAATTGAGCCAAATTTCGCAAGTGCTAGAATTAGCTGATGCGCTTGCGACTACCTGGTCGGGAGTGTATGAACCTGGGGTAAATTCCCAGGAATTTGCACACGAGGAAAGCTTAATGTCTAACGAAAATATACCACCTTGCGTCTATGCTGCTCCTCGCGTCATTCGGGCGCGTTAAGATTAATTCGTAATTGGGCATGGGGTATTGTGTAACATTTCTTTTTTTTCCCTGTCACCCTTCCCCTGTACCCTGTCCCCTTTTTAACGATTGTCCTATTTTGACATATCGAAACTAAGCAGCCATAGGTAATGAAAACACAGCGATTTTTGCAGTCCTTGAATCGGCAGTTGACCCATTGGCGGCGGCGATATAGACTATTTAGCCGTAAAGGAAAATTACTTGTGGCGGTGAGTCAAAAAGGTAAAAACTCTCATAATGACGCAACAAAAGCTATCTTCAAAAATATAGTCTGGCATTTATTCCCACATAACAACAACGGCGGCCAGAAAAAACGCAAAATCGACCTCAGAGCAATGACAAAATTGGTCAAAAATCAGAGTAGGGTTGAGGTAATAGGTCTGGGTTGGGTACATGAAAGGCGTTCCTCTTTAGTTTTAGCGATCGCAGTTGTATCACTGACTGGTGTAATGGGTCATAGACTATACAACCAGCCTAAATTAAAAGTAGGAACTCTTGCACCACAGACAATTAAAGCCCCTTACCCTGACAAAATTGAGGATCAGCAAAAAACCGCAGATAAACGCAAAAATGCTAGTAAAAGTTCCACACCAGTATTAATGGTTGATGCTGAAATCACTGAACAAATCAACCAAAAATTACAAAAATTACTGGATGAGGGTAACGCAATTCGTAATATTGCTGGTTCTTTTCCGTTCTATGATGTTTCCGTTTTGTCTGTATCTACTCAGCATTATCTACGCTCTTGCTCGGACTTGGAATGGCAGGCTTTGTTGACTACTATAAAAAATACTACCCAATTACAGCAAAGTAATCGCTTCCGGCAAAATACTGGTAAACAACCCGCTAACAGTAACCCAGTTACCAAAAATCAAGCCGGTCGTGTCCAGGGCGATCAACCCATTAATATTTTCGCTAAAAGTGAGCTGACACAAGCCTTAGCAGAACTATTAGCTTACCGAGTCATGATTGGTGAAAAAAACCTCTCCTCTGTCATAGATCACATATCCCAAGCTCGCCAAGCATACTCCCAAGCTAGCAATCAACTACTCAGACTCAATAGTGTGACTCCACAGACGATATATAGTGAAACAGTTCTGCTGGAATTATCAGATGATGAGTGGACAAAAACCCAATCAGGAATTCATCAAAGTGCAGAACGTATTCTTACTCAAGGTATTCCCAGAGGCTTACCAGATAGTATTTTAAATAATGCTGTCAGCTTACACGTACAAGCCTTCGTCCCCAGAAATGCCGAAGCTTTAGCAAAACAAATATTATTAGCCATCTTAGAAGCTAATTTAAAAACAGACGAAGAACAAAGCAAACAACAAGCTCAAAAAGCAGCAGCTGGTGTAACACCCGTGTTCATTGATGTGAAGCGAGGCCATATCATTGTGAATAAGGGAGACATCATTACAGAATGGCATTTTGAAATATTAGAGCATTATCAACTGATTCGCCGAGAAAATAACTGGTGGGGATTGCTGAAGTTAGCAACCTTGGTAACTGGCGCAATTGGCGTATTTATTTTGGTAGAAAGACGAATTAAGTACAACTTGCGACAACGCGATCGCCTGTTAGTTTTACTATTAACCTTGAGTACACCGGGAGTTTTAGCATTTGGTGTACCTTATGCTACTTGGGGTGCTGTAGGTTTGCTTCTGGGGAGCTTTTATGGCCCTAGCTTGGGTGTGACAGTGATTGTTTTACTGTTATTTTTGTTACCATTCAGCTTAGAAATTAGTGCCATCACGTTGTTGACTGGAGCAGTTGGGGGAATTTTAGGTAGTTGTGCGGCTCAAAGATTGCGATCGCGCGAAGAATTAGCACTTTTGGGTGTGGCGATCGCGGTGGCTCAAGGTGGTGTTTACTTAATTATTAAACTCCTGATTGGTGCAGCCTTTGGTGCAGCTTGGTATATTGTGCTGCAAGAAGCCGGATTATTTGCCTTATCTGGCCTAGCCTGGAGTATTGTAGCTTTAGGTTTAAGTCCTTACCTAGAAAAACTATTTGATTTAGTTACCCCCATTCGGTTAGCAGAATTAGCTAATCCTAATCGGCCTTTACTCAAGCGACTCGCCACAGAAACACCAGGAACTTTTCAGCACACCTTGTCAGTAGCGACATTAGCAGAAGCGGCAGCTAAACAACTCGGATGCAATGTGGAATTAGTCAGGGCGGGGACTCTCTACCATGATATTGGTAAAATGCACGACCCTTTAGGATTTATTGAAAACCAAATGGGCGGGCCGAACAAACACGAAACAGAGATTAAAGACCCTTGGAAGAGTGCAGATATCATCAAAAAGCACGTCAGCGAAGGGTTAGTTATGGCAAGGAAACACCTGTTACCAACAGCCATTCAAGCGTTTATCCCCGAACATCAAGGGACAATGCTGATTGCCTATTTTTATCATCAAGCAGAACAGATGGCACAAGCTGACCCCAGCATTATTGTCAATGAAGCCGATTTTCGCTATGCTGGCCCCATTCCCCAATCGCGGGAAACAGGAATTGTCATGTTAGCTGATGCTTGTGAAGCCGCACTGCGATCGCTCAAAGATGTCAATCCTGAACAAGCATTAACCGTATTAAATAATATTCTCCGTGCGAGATGGCAAGATAATCAACTTATTGATTCGGGGTTGACGCGGGAAGAAATGTCACAAATCGCCGAAATATTTGTAGAAGTTTGGCAACAATTCCATCACAAACGCATTGCTTACCCTAAGTTAAAAGCACAGAATAAAGTCAATAGTTAAAACCATTCATAATAGCCTACGCCCCGCTACGCTGAAGCAATTACATTTGGTAACGGGTATTTTAATTAAGCATCAAAACGTGATGCTTATAGAAATAAGGGACTCAGCACTCACAACTCAGCACTCAGCACTCAGCACTCTTCAAAAGCTGGTGGATAAACAACCTTACCCCGATAATTTTTTTGATATTTTTGCAGTGGTTTGACCATAAAAACTTCCTGTGGAACAGGGAAAGGTGATTCAATACCATAATTCACCGATGGCTCAAAACCAAACCGAGTATAAAAATGGGTATGACCTAAAACAATAACTAAAGCTTCTTGCTTTTCTTCAGCTTTTATTAATCCTGCTTTTACTAATTCACTACCAATTCCTTGTCTTTGAAATTGTGGATGCACAGCTAAAGGTGCTAAAGCTAATACTTGTAATTTATCTTCACCTACTAATTGAATATAACTTAATAAGATGTGGGCGATTACAAATTGGTCTACTTCAGCAACTAGAGAAAGTTCTGGAATATAAAATTCAGAATTGCGAATGGCTTCTATAATTTTAGCCTCTATTTCTCCACCAAATGCTAATCGATTTACTTCAGCTATGGCATGATAATCTGATAGTATTTCACAACGAATATTCATCATTTTTAAAATAAAAGTAGTTTTAGCTATCTACAATACCCAAGATACTTTATCATAATACTAATTATTACAATTTGTAATACTGTCTCAACCCCAAGACAAAATCCCTGCTAGGCTAACAGCACTCACTATAAACCTTTAATTATTAAGGCCGTTTTACTTAATTTATTTTCTCCTATTAAATTAAATGTAACTTCAAAGGATGTTGGTAATTACAAATTGATCTACTTCAGTAACTAGAGAAAGTTCTGAAATATAAATCAACTACTTATATTTACTAGTTACATTTTATCGAAATTAAAGCTACAAATATTATGATAAACAGGAAAGAGTTTTTGCGAAAAAATTCTATGTTTACTAAAATTTGTGCTGAATTATAAAAAATGAGGTTTTTGATATGCTAAGTAAGGTTTGCGTATTAACACTGGGAACTATAGCAATTTCTTTGTCGAGTGCATTTATATTATCTACTCCCTCTGTATCACAATCTACTTTAGATGTAAGACCAACAGCCAGTTCAATGCTGTTAAGCAACGCGAGTATTATTTCACCTTTAGAACAGCAGGTAGTTCAAGAAATGAACAAAGTGCGGACAAATCCCAAGGCATATATTCCTATCATAGAAAATTATAAAAAACGCTTTCAAGGCAATCGTGTGAGAATTTCTAATAATACCTATCTCGTCACCCAAGAAGGAGTTAAACCTGTTAATGAGGCGATCGCGTTTCTCAAGTCAGTCCGTCCTGTGGGAACATTAAGGATATCTAAGGGAATGTCTTTAGGTTCTAGGGATCATATTAAAGATCAGAGTACAAAAGGCACAACTGGCCATAATGGTAGCGATGGTAGCACCCCTTTTACTCGCATTAATCGTTATGGTAGGTGGCAAACTACAGCAGCCGAAAATATCAGTTACGGCCCTAACACTGCCCAAGATATTGTCATGCAATTAATTATTGATGATGGCGTACCATCACGGGGTCATCGCACCAATATTTTTAATGGTAATTTTAAAGTGACTGGTGTTGCCTATGGAACTCACAAGATTTATAGAACAATGTGTGTGATTACTTATGCTGGAGGCTATCAAGAAAAGTAGCTGTGGCATAGTCTGAGGATTGCACACAGATGCTATACTTATCACTAAAGATTTTTCAGGGAGTTTAACTACAATGATGCGTTGGTAGTGCAACAAACATAGAAATTAGTGAACCCGCTTCAATCGGATATTTCATCCGATCAGTTCTAACTGTTTGTTGTAACTATTTACGGAGTTGTTGTGAATATTCCCCCTGCTTATTTAGAAAAAATTTGTACTGTTTATCCAGGCATTTCTTTTGAACATCTTGATTTTAACCAAGATGGGATGGTTAATGATGTGGTGGTGGTCAATCATGACCTAGTATGTCGTTTTGTCAAAGTAGACTGGGGAACAGAGTCGCTAGCTCATGAGGCGAAGGTGTTGAAAATTGTGCAAGGTTATGTTGATTTACCAGTTCCGCACTTTGAACACCTGGAAGAAACCTTTGTCAGTTATCGATTTATCAAAGGTGAACCTCTTTCTCGCCATACCTTACTGAAATTAGCTCCAGCCGCAAAGGCGCGTGTGATTTCTCAAATTGCCAAATTTCATCAACAGTTACACAGTATTCCCTATGAAGTTTTAGTGAGTTCTGAGATATCTTCATCAGGTGCGGAGCGATCGCGTGCAGATTGGTTAGAGTTGTATGAGCAGGTTCAGGACATCTTGTTCCCTCACCTATGGCGTTATCAAAAAACATGGATCAACGAACTGTTTGCACCAGTAGTCTCAGGTGAACTCGACCTCAGCTACACACGCGTACTAATTGATGGCGACTTGCCAGTGTATCACATACTATTTGATTCAGGATCAGAAAGTATTACGGGCATGATCGATTTTGGTACTGCCGGTTTGGGTGATCCAGCTTGTGACATTGCAGTGCAATTAAGTAATTACGGTGAGAGCATTGTACGTTGTATGCAAAGTAACTACCCTTTATTAAATAATGTCATCGAACGGGCGCGATTTTGGGCAGGGACATTTGAACTTCAGTGGGCATTAGCCGGAATCAAGTATAACAATATTTCATTATCGTTAGCTCACATCGGTTGAGCCAGAGAGTTTCAACCTATAGGTGTACAGATGTAGAGACGTACATTTTGTACACCCCTATGTCCGAAAACTGCTGTCCACACCGTGGAGCTAAATATATCTTGTTGACAACTCCCAGTTATGAAATTACTAAATCAGCAACTGCAATTTCGGCAACTTATACAGGGGATTTCGCCAAAAAGTTCGGAAAGGTTGAAACAAACATACAATATCTCCCCATTAGAACAACTAGTAGCAGAGGAGACGAACAAAGTCCGCACCAATCCTCAAGCATATATCCCTCTCTTGGAAAATTATCGCCGGCAGTTTCAGGGAAATAAAGTTAAACTTGGCGATCATGTTTATTTACAAACCCAAGAAGGGGTAAAAGCAGTAGATGAAGCGATCGCTTTTCTCAAGTCGGCTCATCCCGTAAAATCATTAACTATATCTGAAGGTATGTCCTTGGCTGCTAGAGATCACGTCCAAGACCAAGGAGCAAAAGGTGCTGTAGGTCATGATGGTAGCGATGGTAGTAATCCCTTTACTCGCATGAGTCGCTACGGTAATTGGCAGGTGACAGCCGGGGAAAACATTAGTTATGGTTCTCACACTGCCCAAGATATTGTCATGCAATTAATTATTGATGATGGAGTGCGATCGCGCGGTCATCGTACCAATATTTTTAACCCAGCTTTTCAGGTGACAGGGGTAGCCTTTGGTATCCACGCTACATATAGGCAAATGTGTGTGATTACCTACGCCGGGGGATTCACATCAAAGTAAGTTTTATTAGAAATTCGTATAATTGTTGTGTCTGTGGTCTGCCAGCTATGAGACATTCTCTAACAGCAGCACCAATATTGCTCAGAACCTAACATAATGCCTGATAGTTCTACGAAAGCTGTAAACCTCAAAGTTGATATTCAAGGTGAAGGATTTCCGATTTTGTGTTTACACGGTCATCCTGGCTATGGTCGTAGTCTTTCCGTATTTACCAATCATTTAGCAAAACGCTACCAAACTTTTGCTCCAGATTTACGCGGATACGGCAAAAGTCGCTTTCAGGGCAATTTTGTGATGCAGGATCATTTAAGTGACTTAGAAGCCCTGATAGACTCTTTCCAAATCGAAAAATGTTTGGTGTTGGGATGGTCATTAGGTGGCATCTTGGCAATGGAGTTGGCTTTGCGTTTACCACAACGTGTCACAGGGTTAATTTTGATAGCGACAGCCGCTAGACCTCGTGGAAATCATCCCCCCATTACTTGGCAAGACAATCTTTACACAGGTGTTGCTGCGCTTTTGAACTCTGTTAAACCTGGCTGGCAATGGAATATTGAGACTTTTGGTAAGCGATCGCTATTTCGTTACCTCATCCAGCAACATACAAATACAGCATATAATTACATTGCACAAGATGCCGTACCAGCTTATTTACAAACTTCCACATCTGCCACTCGCGCCCTTTATAGTGCCTTACGGTTGGGATATAACCGACTAGAAGACCTGAAGCAAATTCATTGTCCAAGTTTGGTACTTGCTGGCTCTCAAGACCGTCATATTACAGCCGATTCCAGCTTAGAAACGGCTCAAAACCTTAAAAATAGCCAGTGGCAATGCTACCCTAACACGGCTCATCTTTTTCCCTGGGAAATACCCCAGCAGTTACTGGGTGATATTGACGGATGGTTAGCAAATCATTCCCAAGTAATGAGTGGTGAGTAATGAGTAATGAGTAATGAGTGTTGTTAGCGGTAGCGCGGCGTTGAACAGCGTGCTGAGTGTTGAAAGGTGACACTCACTCATTAGTCAGCAATCTCTTATATATAAGTAAAACATATGAAATATATTGCATTTTATATGTCAACTGTTGTTGACCAAGTTAGTTACGGATTCGTTACATTAGTTTATATAACGTAATAAATTGACCTGACAAACTAAGGACTCACTCAACTGCTCATCATTAAGTAAGGCAGTGAAATTAACTCAACTAAGCAAAAAGGGTTATACACTCAGTTGTCACCAAAATCAGAAATGTTTCTTGTGCAGTTAGTTCATCAAGGCTTAATTCAGTATTGCTATCTTCCATTGACATTTGGACTTCTCATAATCACCTCGGTTGAATTACCGAGGTTTTTTGTTGGTTTAGCAGGCTATATATTCTAATAAGTTTGTACATTTTTTTGGTAGTATACATTAAATTATCTACTTGTTATATCAGTATAGGAAATATTTTCCCAAATAAAGTTAATATTTGTGATTGGTATTTTTTTAAATCTAGCTAAAGTAAATATTTTAACGCTGAAATTCGATATTTTATAACAGCGATCGCTCGTCAATCAGGAAACGATATTTCTTTCCTTGTAGTATTTTAATGAACACATTTCAAGTAACTGGATCAATCAAATAATCATACCCTTTAAAATTGGTAAATTTCCCAGTTTTTGTCAGTATTTTTCACATATTCTAAGTTTATCCTGATCAGTCGCAAGTATCAGTGAACCCGTTATTTATAACTCTGTTGTTGCGTAAATCTGAGAAATTTTGAATAAAAACCAGGAGTTTTACATATAAATATATGCAAACAGAGACAGTAGCACTGATTTTAATTGTGGATAATAATCTGGATAATTCGAGATTTTTGTCTACCTTATTAACAGACTCAGGGTTTAGAGTTTTGGCCGCTACTAGTGGACAAGATACCTTCCAAAAACTAGATCATATTATTCCTGACTTAATTTTGCTAGAAGCAATGATGCCTGGAATAGATGTTTTTGATCTTTGTCATCGTATTAAAACTGATCCGATATTGCAAAAAATTCCAGTCCTTTTAATGATTGCTAGTAATGAAATACAAAGTAGATTTTTAGACTTGAATTTAGAATCAGTTGATTATATAAATAAATCATTTATGCCAACAGAGCTTTTAATCCGTATACGTTTGAATTTGAACTTACTTAAATTAACTCGCTCTCTTGATCAAAAAAATAGTCAACTTAATCAAGAGATTGTGGCTCGTCAGATAGCAGAAGCACAATCATATCAACTCAGCCAAGATTTAGAACAAAGAGTAATTGAGCGTACTCAAGAACTTACTTTGGTAATAAATGAGCTACAAGCACGAGAGGAGAAACTAACCTATGCAGCCTTTCATGATTCATTAACAGGCTTATTTAATCGTGCTTGGTTAATGCAATATTTATCAGACATCTTTGCACAGCAGCCACCACAACAGGGATACGCAATTTTATTTTTGGATCTAGATCGTTTTAAGAGTGTTAATGATCATCTAGGACATCTTGTTGGTGATAAATTATTACAACAAGTTGCCCATCGCCTGAAAAATTGCATCTCTCAGAGAGATAAAATTGTTCGGTTAAGCGGGGATGAATTTTTAATTTTTCTTGTCAATCAAGATGGCATTCAATCTGTTGAGGTAGTTGCAAACTTTATTTTGCAACAATTACATATACCTTTTGAGATTGACACGTATAAAATTTCTATTGGCGTTAGTATTGGTATTCTACCTTCTACTCTCAGTTATCAACAACCAACTGATATCCTCAGAGATGCTGATGCAGCAATGTATCAAGCTAAACGAGCCGGAAAAGGTTGCCATATTGTCTTTACTTCAGAAATGCAGCAGCAAACATTGCAGCGCATTCAGCTAGAAAGTGAACTACGTCAAAGCATAGAAAAAAATGAGTTTTGCCTTTACTATCAACCTATATTTTGTTTAGCGTCTCAAAAGCTAGTTGGTTTGGAAGCTTTAATTCAGTGGCAACACCCACAAAAGGGATTAATTTCACCTGATAAATTTATCACAATTGCTGAAGAGATGGGTATCATCTCAACCTTGGACTTACTAGCATTACAGTTAGCTTGTCAGCAACTATATCAGTGGCAACAAGAATTTCCAATTGCGAATTCATTAGTAATACATATCAATATATCTGCTGTACAACTACAACAGTTAGATTTAGTAGAACAAATTAAACAAATTCTCATCGATAATCATATATCACCCTCAGCAATGAGGTTAGAAGTTACAGAAAATGCTTTAATTAAAGCATCTAGTATTGTCAATCAAATTTTAGAAAAAATTCATACTCTTGGTATGAAACTATGTATAGATGATTTTGGCACTGGATATTCTTGTTTTAGCCAATTGCATACATTTCCTGTTGATACAATTAAAATTGATCGTTCATTTACCAATAACTTAAATACTAATTCTAAAGGCACAGCTATTGTGCAGAATATGATTTCCTTTGCTAATGCTCTAGGAATTTCTGTTGTAGCTGAAGGTATTGAAACTCAAACACAGTTAGAAAATTTGCAGGAATTTGGCTGTGAATTTGGACAAGGCTATTTATTTTCTCGACCTTTACCTAGTGAACAAGTAACTAGTTTTTTAAAAGTACAAAATTTTTGAACCCAAAGAAATACTTTTTTCCCTTCTATCTCGTTCCCTATCATCTTTTACCGTTCGGCGTTCTCTTCAGTTCCTTGGCGGACGCTTACGCTTTTTTTACTACGTGTAAGCGTAGCACAGTGAAGCCCGTGACCTATCCCCTAAAAACGTAATTATATCAAAAACTCATCTAATGGTAGATACATAGAAAATTCTTATATGACATAATTATAGCTACACAAGCAATCATCAACCTTAGACATTATGGCTCGGCTAGCTCAAGTTATTCAAAATACATTTATTCGTTTGGTAGCTTTCTTATCGTTTTTTTTCAAAAAAACTTTCGACTTTATTAGTAGTTTATTTAATGGTTTTGCTAATTTGTTTGGATTGAATAAACCTAGTTATTTTTTAGAATCTGAAGAAGTACAAAGTACAAAGAAATATTCAGATCAAGAGTCAATCACAACACAGCTAGATACTAAGCCTGAAATCTTGACTTCTGTTCGTCGCCGTCCTAACACCAAGATGGACTATTACGTCAAAATGGCGCGTGAAATTCAAAACAAATAGCTGAAGTCAAAGATAGTAATTTGGAAGAGGGGGTAGTGAATGCTGAGTCAACTGATATTCCCTACACCCCTCCTACCCAGGGTCTAATTCCACAACATTGGAGGTAAATTTAACTCACTTGATTCTAATGTGGTGAGGTAGTATTTAAACCATTGACCTGCTAATTGCCCTACCTCTTCAATTGCACCGGGTTCTCCAAACTGGTGAGTTGCACCGGGAATAATGTGTAATTTTTTGTGTTGTGCAGAAATTTGCGCGATCGCATCTTCATTCATGGCTATAATCGGGTAGTCATTTTCACCTACTATTAACAAAGTCGGTGCTTGTACCCAGGGTAAGACTGCACTTACTAAGTCAGTTTGTCCACTACGGGAAACAATTGCTTTCACAATCATTGGACGTGCTGTAGCCGCTAATAATGCTGCTCCACTACCTCTATTTACACCAAAATAGCCAACTTTGAGATTTTGGGTAGCAGGGTTTTCAGATAGCCAATCTGTTACAGCTACTACCCGTGTAGCTAAAAAATTAATATCACAGCGAAAATGCTGGGTACGTTGGTCTATTACTTCCTCTTCTTTAGTCAGTAGGTCAATCAAAAAAGTTGCTAGTCTCCCTTCCTGACGCAAGACATGGGCAAGATAGTGGTTGAAAGTGCTGTATCGACTACTGCCACTTCCTTGAGTAAATAGTATAATTCCCTCTGCATCTGTCGGTATAACTAGCTCTCCCTTTAAATGAATTGAGCCTAGTTCCAGAATGACTATTTCTTCTTCAACGTTCAATAGTGTGATTTTATTCATTGCTATATCTTAAAAATGGGTTTAATCAGGGTTTAGAGATAATTTATGAGGAATTCTCACACCAGTTAAAATAATTATTAGATGAGGTCTTTCTCATTTCATTGATGAATCAAAACTGTTGATGCGGAGTTTAATTAACACAATCATCAAGATATATAGAATAATGATGATAGTTTCAATTTTTAACTAAAATTTGAAGAGCTTGTTAGTCCTGATTTAAGATGATAGCTAGCTTAACAAAAATCAGGACGATACCTGTTAATTTTTCACTCTTTTATTTTATCTAGACTTATTTTATCTATATTAGCTTTATATAATCAATTAATTCAACTATCAAATTTAAGAATAATCATGAGCAAATATCTAAAAAATATTCATTTATATCTCAATGACTGCAAGATGATTTTAAATTATCATTTTTGTTAGATAAATCTAGTGAGTAGTATCTATTCAAAAGCCTTTTAAGTAAAATGGGAGACTATTAATTATGTATCACCGAATTTTAGTTGCTATTGACCAATCAGAAATGGGTGAATATATTTTCGAGCAAGCTGTATTTTTAGCTAAATCGACTGATGCAGAAATCATGTTGCTCCATGTTCTCTCTCCATTGGAAGACCCTTATCTCAGCCCTATATTTATGCAGCCTGATACCATGTATCCCACTGTACCAGCAGAACCAATGGACAGTTATATTCAACAGTGGGAAAAACTTAAACAAGAAAGATTAGAATGGTTGCGATCGCTCATGAATAAAGCTATCGATGTAGGTGTAAAAACTGGGTTTACTCAAAATATGGGTGATGCAGGTCGGATTATTTGTGAAGTAGCTCGTAGTTGGCCAGCTGACTTAATTATGCTTGGTCGTCGTGGTCGCGCTGGACTCAGTGAGTTTTTCTTAGGTAGTGTGAGTAATTATGTGATTCATCATGCTACTTGCTCAGTCATGGTTATCCAAGGCAAAATTCCTAGCACATCTGAGGCTCTTCAGTAAAAATACATAATTAATGTTTAAATTATACCGTTAAGGGCAAATTCTTAAAATCAGAATTTGTCCTTGATTTCTTGTACGACCCGATAAAAAATTTACATAATACTTTACAAAAGGGAGCTTTTATCAGTACAAATGATAAGATGAGTTCTAAATTTTACAATGACTAAGCTATGCCTTAGTTACTTTTTCACTATGGAAACACTTGCTTATTTGCATCTAGCCGAGAGTTACGAAGGATTTGCCAATTCAGAACAGCAAAGTCTTACTGATGCTATGTGCTTTCTGAAACTAGCATGGATAAAGAAGCACAGTCGAGTTTTTATCCTACTAACTGTTTCCTTTGCTATGGGTTCTATAAGTGTATCGAATCCAGCTATGGCTCTCAAAAGAGGTGATAGAAGCCCTCAAGTTATATCTCTTCAGCAAAAACTGCAAGCAGTGGGGTACTTTCAATCCAAACCCACAGGATATTTTGGCTCGGTGACAGAAACCGCAGTGATCAAATTTCAGCAAGCTCATGGCTTGAGGGGTGATGGAATTGTTGGTTCTAAGACACTGGCGGCTTTAGAGTCTAATTCAGGGTTAGGTGAATCAGCCGCATCAAACACCGAACATAGCACCGCGTCTTCAGTTGTTAATGATCCTCAATTACAGGTAACATCAAAGCGATCGCTAAAAAGAGGCGACAACAGTTATCGTGTGATGTCCCTACAACGCAAATTGCAAGCATCTGGATACTTTAATGCACCCATTACAGGTTATTTTGATGAAGCAACGCAAGCATCAGTAATCAAATTTCAACAAGGTAAGAGACTGACTATTGATGGTATTGCCGGGAGACAAACATTATCAGCTCTAGAGTCTAATTCTGGAGATTTCAACGCTGCACCTTTTTTGGCAACTTCTCCAGAACCTAAAATTACAGATAACTCTCCAGAGTCCAAGAATCAAGTCGAAATCGAACAACCACCAGCGAAAGTTTCCATTCGTCCACAAAAGATGAAACTGGTAAAAACAATTTCTTCTAGTAAAATTTCGCCTAAATCGGTGGTTTATTCGGGTAATGGCCTATTTTTTGCCCAGAACATGATGTATAACCACTCCATTACTGTTTATAACCGGGATTATGAATTAGTCAAAGTGATTCCCGATGAAGTAGATTTATCAAAATATGGTTATACCAAAACCCCAGGTAAATATAGAGGCGCACCAGTTGAGGCTAGTTTTTCCCACAATGGTAAGTATGCTTGGGTGTCTAACTATCAAATGTATGGCCCTGGTTTTAACAACCCTGGTAGTGATAAATGTCATCCATCTCAAAAAACTGACAAGAGTTTTTTATATAGAATTAATACAGACACTCTAGATATTGATAGAGTAATTCAAGTTGGTTCAGTTCCCAAATATGTAGCCACATCAGCTGATGAGCAACTGATATTAGTCAGCAACTGGTGTTCTTGGGATTTAAGTATTGTAGATGCCAATCAAAATCAGGAAATCAAACGGATTAAACTAGGAGCATACCCTCGCGGAATTGCCGTTGATACCAAATCCGAAAAAGCCTATGTTGCTGTCATGGGTTCTCAGAATATTGGTGAAGTCTCTCTGAGAGACTATTCTGTCAAATGGCTGAAAAATATAGGCAGTTCACCACGTCATTTGAACATAGATCCTACTGGTAAATATCTCTATGCTTCTTTAAATGGGGAAGGAAAAATTGCCAAGATTAGTTTATCCCAAAGAAAAGTAATAGATAAAGTCATCACAGGAAAAACGCCGCGTAGTATGGTGTTATCAGATGATGGTCAAATACTTTATGTTGTTAACTATAAAGAACACACTGTCAGTAAAGTTCGGACTATTGACATGAAAGTGTTACAAAAAGTAAATGTAGATGCTCATCCCATTGGAATTACTTACGATCCACAAACTAGGGAAGTTTGGGTGGCTTGCTATTCTGGAAACATTATGATTTTTCAAGATTAGAGAAGATTGAATTGATTGGGTAACTCTTTGGACTCCTATTTGATTTTTGGGTGGTGCTACACAAATAATGATGCGTTGTAGTAATGGATGAAATACCAAATGGCACCAATATGATTCTCTAAAGATTTGGAAAAGGACAAGGTTTTTGGGACTAGGCGAGACACCCGTTGCCTTAAGGTATTGTTGAATCGTTCAATGTAGGGGGTAAAACCAGTTTCTTTACCAACATCTCGATGCCGTTTGCTGGGTAGAACTGCCCCACTGGAGTTTAGACTAAGCCATGCAAAATGACCCAGCAGGGCTGAGTTAA
>NZ_JAYGGZ010000034.1:0-66283 GCF_034931465.1 Anabaena sp. UHCC 0399
GCGTTTTCCCTAAACTACCACCCCCTAATTTTTATTTTTGGCAAGTCAAAGCGGGGTCAAAATCCCCAGGGATCTGCCAAATTGCTCAAACTCTTGTCTTGACGGCATTCTATCAACTTCAGGGCGAATCCAAGTTTATTTATTAGCGATAGAAAATTAGTTTTTAAGTAGACTTGTCAAAATCGCCTCTGGAAAGCAGTAAGGATAAGCGTTTGACAAGTCAGGGTTTCAATAACCCTCACAGTAGGTGGTGGGTTGAAAGCAATCTTCAATACAAACAAGAACTGTAGATAGTTCCAGTTTCAATAACCCTCACAGTAGGTGGTGGGTTGAAAGACCGCACAGAGATGCCCCGCAAATAGCTAGAACAGTTTCAAGAACCCTCACCGCAGGTGGTGGGTTGAAAAATTAAATTTTACCTCTTCATATCGTATAATTGTTTATTAGGGTGGTTTAAAAGGAGTGCTGCGATCGCACAGGTAAGGCAGCCAGTGTATAGTAACTAAACCTCTGCTTGATTGGAAACAGCAAAGCTAAGGGGTAGTTATATGTTTTTAATTAGACTGCACACTAATTGCTTTAAAGCTAGATTTATTAGCAAGATAAAGTTGTTGGCTAGTATAAAAGCACTTACGAATTTGGGTTTGTTGTAATATCTTCAATTAGAGTCTGTAGTATACATCTAAATTTTTAAGTCTCATTTTGGACAATAATTCTTTAAAACTGGTTTCAACTCTGGACAATAATTCTTTAAAACTGGTTTTGAGTGCTGAAAGTCCCGAAAATACGTCACTTATGTCCCCTCACTACATCAAAATGGACAAAAATTCTTTAAAACTGACAATAATAATTTAATGTACAAATGGAGAATAGGAGACTCGAACCCCTGACCTCTGCGGTGCGATCGCAGCACTCTACCAACTGAGCTAATTCCCCTAACAGTATTGTTAATACATTACCCTATTTTAACATTCAGTTATGCTGGTCTGGGGCTGTTTACCAGAAAATACTTGTTGTATTCGTTCTAGTTCTAATTCACTCAGGTAATCTACCGTCCAGTTACAGCAACGCTGGAGCATATGGAAGGGATAGGTATTAGCTACACCCACTACTTGCATCTGCGCGTGTTTTGCAGCTTGGATACCTGGGGGGGTATCTTCAATCGCCAAACATTCTGGGAGTTGCAGATTTAATTCAGGATATTCTTGATTGAGGCGTTCGACTGCTAATAAATACCCATCTGGCTGGGGTTTACTGGTGGTGATGTCATCACCGGCGACAACAACTGTAAAATATTCTGCTAGTTTGGCTCGTTCTAATACCAGTTCAATTTCCTGATGTAGCGCACCACTGACTACAGCTAGCTTGAGATGTTGGGAACGTACCTGATATATCAAGTCTTCTACACCTGGATATATGGGGAGTTTTTCTAGTTTCTCTAGTTCCAACACATAGGCTTCGGCTTTGCGGTGAAGTAGCTGGGTTAAGTATTCTTCACTAGCGACTCTACCACGATTGACGAGTAATTCTTGGAAACAAGCGCGATCGCTCCGTCCTAATGAAGCTTGACGCTCTTGGACTTTCTGGGGTTGGAGATTTTCCTGAACGAGAATTTCATCTATCAGTTGTAGGTGGATGCGCTCATCGTTAATGATTACGCCATTGAAATCAAACAGAATTGCCTTTAAACTCATGCCGTTATATGCCAAAAGCTGGAGACTCTAGACCCTCCAAATCATTATTATCTATTGCTGGTCTATATTGTCTCACTTTTCCTTGAGTAGTTGCATCTGTTCCGGGAATTGGTTTTACACCGCTAGTTACTTGATGTATCCACCAAACTTCTTCGGTTCGCACCGCCTCAAACCCCACCGCACCCATCCGCGCATCTACACTATCCGCCGCATATTCACGAATGTAAGGCTCTTCAAACACATTATTGAGCCAATCTAATTGACGCAGGGTTTTCTGATTCCCATCGAGAATTAATACTTGTCCACCGACTACCAACAACCGAAAGCATTCTTGGAGGATCGTTTGGGATACTACAACTGGTGTTTCATGAAATAGCAAAGTACCTGTCACTAAATCAAAGGAAGCATCTGGAAAGCTAGTTTTCTCAGCGTTTCCATGTCGCCAGATGATATCTAAACCCGCATCTTTGGCTTTATCTTCGGCTCTCACCAGCATATAGGGTGATAAGTCCAAACCGATGACTTCAGCTTCAGGGAAAGCTTGTTTTAACATCAAAGTTGTCGAACCTGTACCACAGCCTAAGTCAAGTATGCGCCGGGGTTTGACTTTGACTGCATCAATTAAAGCTTGACGCACCCAGGTTTCATTGGGTGGTATTACGTATTCGGTAATGGGGTCGTAGGTGACAGCCGCACTAGGATTAAGATATCCCCCCTCAATACCGTGAAAGTTTTGGCTCATGTAGTATGTAGGAATTGTCACATCAGCACGCCGGAAGCGATCGCTCTCTTTCTCCCAGTCAATACTTTTAGCATACCGATGCAATTTCTCTTCATCAATCAGAAAACGGACTACAGGCGATAAAAAGCTTTCCCAAATAGTATTTTGACGTGTCGCCATAGGTTTGAGTGAGGCTTGGCCGTGGACTTTACAAATTGTAGTATATCTGGCAAAAGTCTGCTTTTTTTTGGCAGACTTAACTAGCCAGGGAGCAGGTTGACATTCAAATTCATTTATACTACATTTGTAATATATGAATAAAATTCACCCATCTAAAAAATGACAATTATTCTTTCCTATTTCACATTCCCCATTCTCTATTCCCTTTAAAAAAATGCCCTACGAAAAGTTAGAAATTAATACAAAATCACCCGTTTTATCTTGGGCAAATCACCCCTTGGGGTCTGAAGAAACCAAGATGGCTAAAAATGTGGCATCGCTACCTTTTGTATTTAAACACGTAGCATTAATGCCAGATGTTCACTTAGGAAAAGGTGCTTTAGTTGGTTCTGTAATTGCTACAAAAGAAGCCATTATTCCTGCTGCTGTGGGCGTGGATCTTGGTTGCGGTATGAGTGCTATTAAAACATCATTTACTGGTGAACAATTAGAAGGCAAACTCAAGAAAATTCGCCTTGATATTGAAGCAGCAATTCCCACAGGTTTTAACGAAAATAAAGATGTCGAAAAATCTGTTACTAATTGGCAACGTTGGCGAGATTTTCAAGACTTGCATCGTGGTGTGCAAGACTTACAAAGCAAAGCGATGAAACAAATGGGTTCTCTTGGCGGGGGTAAAAGATTGCCCCTTACTGTAGTAATACAGTAATCAAAACTCGTCCAAATCGGTGAAGGCTGAGATTGCTAATACCGAGGGAAGCGGTAAAACGCCCTGTAGAGAGCAGAGGGACTTGGGCATCCTAAATAATTTAGGATGAAGGTGTGCTCCGAACTATACCGAAGAGGAAGGTATAGAATCAAGCAGAAATGACTTGATCGATTGCGATTTTAAGATATGATATTGTAGTTTCATGCAATCTACTAATATCACTCTCGAAAACCCCTATTATGCCTACTTGTTTGGCTTCATTCAAACTGATGGTCATCTATATAATAACACTCGCGATCGCGGATGCTTAAGTATAGAGATTAACAAGCAAGATGAACACATACTTTAGGCTTTCCAAAATCTCATACCATTTAACTCCTCAATTACTGAATGTGTACGCACAACTAACTTTAGTAGCGATAACAAAACAGTTATTTGGAGAGTTTATGATAAGCAATTTCGAGATTATCTTGAATTATGGGGTTTACCGAATGGGAGTAAATCACAGTTAATAAAACTTCCTAGTTGTCGGTTCTCTAAAGTTGATTACTTTCGAGGACTGATAGATGGAGATGGTTCTTTAGGACTTACTTCAAAAGGCTTTCCTTTTTTATCTCTGGTTACATCTAGCTCATATATTGCTATTGGATACATAGAATTTATTAACCAGATGACAGGACAAGTAAAGACATCTACTAGAAATACTAGAGATAGGGTTTATAACATAGTGGTTTACAAGGAAGATGCTCAGACATTAGTAAGGCAGTTATACTATAATAATTGCCTAGCTTTATCTAGAAAAATAATTAAGGCTAGAGAAGTGCTAAGTTGGAGTCGTCCGGCTGATATGACAAGAGTGAAACATAGAAAGTTATGGACACTCGAAGAAGATCAGTTTATAACTAACCATTCGATTGAGTGTTCTATGAAAGTGCTTAGTAGAAGTCGAAATAGTGTAGAAATGAGACTATGGAGACTGAATAAATTAAGCAAGCAATCAGTAACAAATTGAATCACTTCATTGAAGTTTGCCTAGATACAGAGAACCAAGTTTGGCTGATGTTACATTCCGGTTCACGCAACATTGGTAATAAACTTGCCCAGTGTCATATTAGTACAGCTAAGGAATTAGCGAAGATGGCAGGTAATCATTTACCTGATCCAGATTTAGCCTATTTTATAGCTGGCACACCAGAATTTAAAGCTTACTGGAATGATTTACAATGGGCGCAAAATTATGCACGAGTAAATCGTGATGTGATGATGACACGTTTCCAGCGCATTATGGAAAAGCATCTAGCAGGAGGAAAGGCAATTAAACCTTTATTGCAGGTAAATTGTCATCATAACTACGCTGAGAAAGAAATACATTTTGGCGAGGATGTCTATGTAACTCGCAAAGGTGCAGTCCGCGCAGATAAAGAAGATTATGGCATTATTCCTGGTTCAATGGGAGCAAAATCTTTCATTGTCAAAGGTAAAGGTAACGCACATAGTTTTTGTTCTTGCTCTCATGGTGCTGGTCGTTTAATGTCGAGGAATAAAGCTAAAAATGTCTACACTCTTGATGATTTAATTGAGCAAACTAAAGGCGTAGAATGTCGCAAAGATACTGAAGTTTTAGATGAAATTCCTGGTGCTTATAAACCTATTGAGCAAGTAATGGAAAATCAAGCTGATTTGGTAGAAGTTGTAGCCACACTCAAGCAAGTTGTTTGTGTAAAAGGTTAATTCCAATGTTTGTAGTGAGGGCTTTAGCCCTCATTCTTACCAAAGATTATTTATACAGTAAACATTAAATTGTAGGGTGTGTTAAAACAGAGCGTAACGCATGAAAGAGAGGTGTGTTACGGCTAATTTAGCCTATCTCAAGTCCTCAAGTTCTTGCATAGCCGTAACACAACGGCAATAAAGCCGGAGGAAAATCCACACCGCTTTTTGCCTCCCCTACTTAATATTTACTTTAAAATGACCTTTTAGGGTACTTCAATCGTAATCAAAGCATTTTCTGGTAAGTATTTTTTGTAACATCCTTCATCCGCCAGCACTAAAACCAAGCGTAAAGGATAATCTGGCGGTACTTGTAAATCCGCCCAAGGTACTGCCAATTCTAAACAGTTTTCAAAAGCAACTTGAGCGCGACTGCTGCGGGAATGCCATTGATAATTATCTCCAGCTTCTCGAAATTGCACTGATTGGGTGAGTAAATTAATTGCTAAATGGTGGTGATAAAGGTAATTCAGGGGGGCTGTATCCGGCACATCTGCCAAAGGAATGGGGCTGTTGTGCATGGTTCTATCGGGATAGAACCAGAGCAAATTTAACTCCGTTGGTAAATCTTTACCTGGTGCAACGCCACTTTTAAAGTCCAACCGCAAATAGAAATTGAGGTGATCGACTCCATACCAAAGACGCTGAATGGTGCTACTGACGTGCATTGTTCCCCGCGCACCGCCAATTTCTATGCGTCCGGCTTTGTCCCAGTCTTGTTCATCACCTTTACCGTCAATCACCGGATGGATAAAGCTTTCAGGCGAATGGTCTGTCCTGGCTTCGTGAACCTCAACGGCGTGTCTGAGATATGGGGGTATCGGTTCATTTAATGCTTTGTAGATACCGCACAGATGTTCGCGAAATAATTGGTCAAAGATGGCATCTTGATTAGAAGAATGTCCTTCCCCAAACCACCAAAACCAGTCAGAACCTTCGGCAGCATACAAAGCTTCCCAAGCTTCAGGGTTGTTTTCTTCTGTCGCTTCAGGATGGCTGGCTAGCATTGCTCTAGCTTCGGTCAGGTATTCCCAAGCGCGGTTTTTAGCAGGATCACCAATCCATGTAGTAAAGCTGCCATCGACCCAAGAACCGCTATGTAGCTGCTCTCCGGGGATGGTGGCTGTAGCGGGGAATTGTTCGAGGAATTCGGAGACGGTAACAAGTTTGATGTTGGGTTCGTTACTTAAGCGTTGATATAAAGCTTCTAAGAAAGGTTTGCCATCTTGGGGATAAAACTCCCAACAATTTTCTCCATCCAAAGCAATGGTAACTAACCAAGGTTGTTCGCTGGGACGTTCTCTTTGCATTTTAGCGATCGCTTCTAGATGTCCCACAAGATCAGCGGCGGCTTGTTTTGCTGGCATTGACCCATAGGTAAAGCCAATTAAATCTGATAATCTGTGGTCACGAAAGACAATGGCTAAATCGCCGGCTGGGGTTGTTAGGCGATAGGGCTTGTACATCAATTCCGGTTCTAGGACATTCCCCGCGCCATCCCGATGGAAAAAGTGTTTTAATGTCCACCCCAGAACCGCTTCATCGGAACAAATCCAGTTAAATCCTTGTTTAATAATATACGGTAGGATTTCTGGGCTGACTGACTGTTCTGAAGGCCATAAACCCCTGGGTTCTTGTCCAAATCTTTCTTTATATAATTCCCAAGCTTTACGCAAATGCCGAGGAATATCTTCAGCCCACTGAAAGCGAGACTCTGGTAGTGCCATATGTGGCACTGCAACCCGTCCAGAGTTGGTATCAGCTAGCAAGGGCAAAATTGGGTGAGTATAGGGTGTAGTGGTAACTTCCAATTGCCCTGATGCTTGCATCTTACGATGTTGGGGGATGATGCGACTGAGGATATCGCGTTGCTTGGAGTAAATACGCTGGCGATCGCTTAATCCAAAATTACGCCCTTGCTCTAACCAAGCGGCAATTTCTGGGTCATCCCAAAACAGGGGATCTATCCATGCCAAATTATGCCATGCCAGCAAATCACCATACTCAGCCAAGCCCCAATTAGCTAAACACCAAGATTGTCCTTGTTCTTGCCTTTGATAATACAACTCGGCATAGCGGGGATGGGGATCAATTAAGGTGTGGTGATTAGCATCAAAAAAGTGTTGAATGATAAATTCTTTTTGCTGCTGAGTCAGTTGTTCCGTGGGTGTCAAACTGGCTTTCAGGTAAGGGTCAAAAGCAGTCCCAGCAATATAATCTTCTAGTTGCAAGATTAAAGATGGCACTAAATTCACTGTTTGGTGTAATTTAGGGTATTTTTCGAGAATTAACACCAAATCCAAATAATCTTTTGTGCCGTGTAACCGTACCCAAGGCAGACGATATTGTTGACTTGAAGATGTTGAAATGCCGTTGCCAGGAGATTTGTACAACGGCTGATGTTGATGCCAAACAAAGGCTACATAGAGTGGATGAGACATATTATCTAATTAGGGATTGGGTATTGGATATTGGGCATTGGATATTGGGCGTTGGAAAGAGACAAGATAGACAAGGTTGCGGGGGGAGACAGGGTAGAATCGCTTCCTTGTTCTCCTTGTCCTCCTTGTCTTCCTTGTCCCCAATCCCTAGTCCCCAGTCCCTAGTCCCTCATCCCTAGTGCCTAAATGATTTGCTCAACTTCAGCAATTTCGGGAATCATTTCCCGCAGACGACGTTCAATACCCATTCTTAGGGTCATGGTGGAACTAGGACAAGAACCACAAGCACCTTGCAGGCGCAGCTTGACAATAGGCCCATCAAGCTCTACAAGTTCCACGTTGCCACCATCGGAGATCAGATAAGGACGCATTTCATCCAAGACTGTTTCAACGTTTTCAACTGTTAATTCCATCGTGTGATACCTAGTAAGTTAACAATGGTGATAAGGAATTAATGTGTAGTAGTGCTAAAGTCTACTACAAACCCATGCTCCAAAATGTTATTTTTTGGCTTTATTAAATCGATCCTAGATCCAATTGTCACTAGATTGCCTTTTATCCAGAGTTTAGCAAATAGTCAGGCCTAACCAAAGGAGCAAGGGAGCAGAGGAGAAAAATTTTGGCTTTCCCTGCATGGGGTTTTCAGGGGAAAAACATTTATTTCAAGATGCGAAGCAGGTTCGCTTAGGGTCTCCAAGAGAGATAAGCCTTACTTGAGGTGGGAATATTGTAGTGATTCCCCATTTTTGAAGATTTTGCAGAAGCTACCCCAACCTCGCGGTCGGGGCTACTTTTGCTACACCCCTTGCACTAAATAAATATTACCAGTATCTGCAACATTATGGTTGCCAAATTGGCAAAAACTCCTTTTTAGGCAAGTGAGTAATGATATTTTGCCGAGCGAGGGTTGTTTTCAGGAAAGTAGTATACTTAACTCTTTTCCAAATTGCAATTTTTGCTACTGATTTGTTACTCAAACAGGCGTAGAATCACCCAATTGATTTCTGTAGGCATCAGCAGTTTCCGTTTCCATCCCAAAACCTCCAGCTTGGACATGACGGAGTAGCGATTGAATGATTGGCATCGCAATACTCATACCGAATAAGGCATTGAAACCTGCAACAACCACTGGTGCTGACAACACAACCGTAAATTCTGGGAATAAAGCTAACACAGCCACTAATAGCAGAAAAACAATAGGTGTAGCAATGCCAGCTGTCTTTACAGCTTCTAAAACTAAATTTTTATATTCTTCAACAGTAATATCGCCTCGATAAAGATCCAAGGAGTATGAAATCGCTGTTACTACAACTTGAGTGAGAATAGCAGTTCCTGTGGCAGTGATTCCCAATCTAGCAATTGTGCCGGAGTTGCTAATAATAGAATCTACTGCATTGTAAACCCGAATATAAAACTGTTCCCCAACCGTCATAACTTCGGCACCGCGACGAAGATTATCAATACCTACTTCCCATACAATGTTGTCAGCACCATTTGACCCACCTTGGGAGCTTGGGATGATATGACTACCATGTTTGTCACTAAGAAATTCACGAATAGTTCTGTCGTTTTTACTACTTAGTATTTAGCCCCGCTTCTCACTTTAAAACGAAGTTGATTAACCCTAAATCTGCGGTAGGAAATATCAGAGCAATCGAAATTTGCGGAATTGGGTGGAATACAACAGTCCGGGTAAGAGTGATGGCATCACCGCAAAAGCGTAGCCCATCAGCTACGCTTTTGTGGTTATGCTCTCCCTATTCAATCAATTTGCATTTGTGTTTGTTCAGTTGTCAAAGAGCGAATCAACTCTCGAATAACATCTGTTGATGGTCGTCCTGTCGTTGAACAATATTTTTCCAATTTTTCTACTTCACCTGATGTGAGATTGATTGTCAATCGTTTAACAGCCCATTTCTTATTCATGAAGTAGCAACCTATACTTTTAAATACTTCTCTAATATCAATCATCTAAGCTGTTACAACCATGATAAATCTAATGATATTCATTTCAAGAAGTTGTTAAGAAAATGCTACTAATTTTAAACCTGTAATGAAGAGTTTCAATAGATGTTAAATTATAAAGCTTAGATAAACGAGCCAAGTGTCATCGTCAGGCGATCGCTGCTGACTTAGCAAAACTGCAAGGATAGCCGGATTAACGGGATGGGCTACGCCCGACCAGAGGTCATCGCACAGCATCAAGCTACCCAACTGGAGAAAATCGTCCCTGCTACTCCCGACGAACAAGTGAACGACCAAAAAGAACTAGAGAATTAGCTGGGTGGGAAAAATGGAAGAGGATCGAGATAACTTATCTATCTGCATCACCTTTCGTATTCAGTTCGTTGCAGTCCGTACTCGTTTTTTTGATGATATGAATTAGTTATACAAAAAAGATAAGGGATTGCTCATATTTTCGGCAAAACCAAGAATACCGCGATCGCGATGTTCATAAATTAATTTTCCTTGAGAATCAAATAGAAAAGTTCCTCCCCGTTGTGTCAAATAAGATGAATCTGGGACATAAATATTCCAGTTGCTCAAAACTTCGGTCATATTTCGCAAGCGCAGGGTTGCTAATTCAAAAGGACGTTGAAAGCCTTTTCCTCCAGCAGCTTTGAAAAACGAACCTTTCATTGGTGGTAAAGGCGTACCCCTGACAACTTCCTCATCAGCAATTAACTGAGGAGCTTTCTTATCACCCTTATAGCCCCGAAAAACTTCTTTCAGAGTTCCGGGACTACCAATCCCCGCACACATTAGCATTAAATTCAGCCAAGCTTTTTGTGATGTTGATAGCACGGGGAATTGTAGAGACAAACCGCGATAAAGACCTAACAAAGCGTGTATTTCCGCTTTTGTATCCACAAACAACCATTCTTGAGGAAATCCCGTATATTGACAAAACTTGATCCCAGAATTGCGGTTTCCAATTCCAATAGCACGAATTGTGATTCCTCTTGCTGCGATTTTTTCTTTTTCTCTTTGCAGCCACCAAGCGTATTCCAAATTATCAAAATCTCCCAACTGCGACCAAATAAGTACAAGCAACTTTGAAGTATTCGAGCAACCATCTAAAACGGGTTTAATCTCTCCATCGCTAACTTGCAAGCGTTGAGTTTGACTCAAAAGCGAGTAAATATCTGGAGAATTGGCGCGTGTTTGGGGATTCATTTAGGTGAAAACAACAGTCTTTAAATATTATTTTAGATGGATTCGGACAAGGTTCTGGAGATTTGACTCTTGATGGGCAAGCAATCAAAGATTTTCTATCCCACTCCATTCTTTCAAAATGGGCAAAACAAAAGTAATCGGCGATCGCTCTTCTACTGTTACTCTGACAGTAGTGGTTGTTCCTGGTGAAATTGCTAACTTTGGCCCATTAGAAGATGACCACTTGTAACCGCTAAAGGTCTTGGGGTCAAGTTTTAATTGCGCGATCGCTTCTATTTTCCCTCCTTCCCCATCCATCACTTTTTGGACTAATTCTGGGTTTCCTACCACAGAACTTGCACCTTCTGAGGTGACAGGAAAGGCTGAAACTTGCTTAATTTCCCCGACAATCCCCCCAAATCTTGCCCGCTTGACCGTATCTGGTGTAATTAAAATCGCCATTCCTGGTTTAATTTGCTTGCCATCTTGTACCCTAAAGTAGACGACACTCATCATTTCACTGGCTTGTCCTGATGTTTGCAAAGTTCCTAAACGGTTTCCAGGACTGAGATATTGCCCCACAGTAGCAGTTATTTCTACAATACATCCAGCGTGAGGACTTTTAATGGTGCTATTCTCTGCAACTTCTTGTTCCCAGCGAGCGATCGCTTGCTGCAATTCCTGAATTTGATTTTTCTCAGTATTAACAGCTTCTAGATTATTCTGTTCTAGTTGTTTGCTACGGGTATTTAATTTTTCTAACTCAGCGTTAATTTGGGTAATATTATTGTTATTTTCCAAATATTTTTGTTGTTGTTCTGTTGCTTGGACTCGTAGTTGCTGTAACTGTGCTTTAATCTCTGAGATATTCTGACGGGTTTGGCGATATTCTTGTTCTGCTTGTAAAACTTGTTCTTCGGAAATTGCTCCTTGCTTTTGTAATTCCCGTTGTTTTTCCACTCTTTTTTGGAGTACAGGCGTTAATTCCTCTACATCTTTGAGACGTTCTTGGAGACTAAGACGCTGTTGGTCAATGCTATTTAACCCTTCATCTTGGAGGCGGGGAGCTAATTTTTGAGTATCTTGCAACCGTTGTTTTAAACTTGTTCGTTCAGCAGTAATTGTTCCTGTTTCTAACTGGGTTCGTTGTTGTCGTAGTAAAGTAGTTTCTTGGACTTGTCGTTGTAATTGCGCTAGTTTATCCCGTTGTTGCTGTAATTGCTGTTTTTGTTGGGAGGGATCGATAGTGGCGAGAATATCATCTTTTTCTATACATTGTCCGTCTTTAACATTTAGCGATCGCACCTGTCCCGATATGGGAGACTGAAACTGTACAACCTTCCGGGGATTGATTAGCACTCCCTTACCTGTGACTGTGATGGGAATATTACCAAACACGCTCCAGAGTACACCTAAAACCCCAAAAACAGCCAATCCGCCCAAAGATAACCAATCTTTAGGGTTGACAACTTGCATCAAATGATCCAACCGTTCTGGAGAAGATAGGCGGTCGAGTGCTTGTTGACGGAAAATAGTGCGTTTTTTTTCAGACATTCATCTATTTTTGGGCTAGAGATCCACACCAGAGCCATATCGGGAATGAAACTAGCCTCCATACTATATTTTCAGATAGAAAATAGTATGCAAGCGTGTATCAGTATTGTACTGATTAAACGAAATAGTCAATTAGTAACTTGGGCTGGGAGTTCGGAGTAGAGAATAGGAATATTCTGCGTGAACGCAACTTAGTATAAGGTAGTTCTATGTTGGAACATATCCACCTGAACTACGACGACCTTGGTACGACCCTTCACCCCCACACACGTCTAAAAGGTCTTTCATATTCAGTTTAATCAGAGTATTCGCATCTTTTGCTACCGATGATTCACAATCTACTTCGGATGTAGAAATTACATCAGATTCTCTCAAATTAGGTAGCACAAATTTATGATGGTTCAGGTTTATCTCTTTCATTTTTTGAATCTTTGAGTGTCTGAAATTTTGGCATAGTCTGTGGTTGAGTTACCCTTGAGCAGTAGGGTACGGCAACATATAGTCATCAGTAGTCAATATCGATATTCAACCTTGATTTCAGTGAAGTTCAAACTAAAACTCTCCATCCCTCTCCCTCCTGCAATTATTGCCAATTCTGCTGGGAGGAGTTTGGACTCTGGATTTAATTGAGAGAATCTAGACTCTTTATTGTTAATGTTTTTCTTGTTGTTTTTCATTTTTTTCTGAGATGGGATTGAGTGTATGTTCTGAGGTTTGAATTCCCTCACTCACTACATACGATAGTCAAAATGTTTTATGCACTATCCGCTTTTTACAGCGAAGATGTATTCGGTTGAGAGGTTAACTTCCTCCAACTCCCCAGATCAAGTCAAAATAATTACGAATTACGTAAAGCCTGCGGCATAGCTGCGCTTAGAGCGTAGCGGGATGCAGCCCATTAATAATTATTTGGTCATTTGTCGCGCCATCAAATCAGCAAATAACCCCTCAACAGCAGCCAATTCCTCAAAACTTCCCTGCTGGATAATCTTCCCAGCTTGCAGCACATAAATTACATCTGCATGACGAATCGTACTTAAACGATGAGCAATGACAACACGAGTAACTCCCAATTGTTCTAAACTTTGAGTCACGATCGCCTGAGTATGATTATCTAACGCAGATGTTGCCTCATCAAACAGTAAAATCTGCGGTTTATGTACCAACGCACGGGCAATAAATAATCTCTGTTTTTGACCCCCTGAAAGGTTGCCTCCTCCTTCAGAAATAATAGTATGTATCCCCATCGGCATTGCTTCCACATCATCTGCTAATCCAGCCATCTGCAAAGCTGTCCAAGCTTCCTCTTGAGTAACAATTGCACCCCCGGCAATATTTTCCCAAATCGAACCACTCATTATTCGCCCATTTTGCAGCACTACCCCCAATTGTCGCCGGACTGCGGCAATATCCAATCCTGACAAATCTCTGCCATCATAGGATATTGTTCCTGCCTCTGGGGTTTCAAATCCTAACAACAACCGGAGAATAGTGGACTTTCCACTTCCCGATGGCCCGACAATAGCAATAAATTCTCCGGCTTTGGCTTCTAGGGTGATATTGTCTAAAATTAAAGGACTATCTGGACGGTAACGAAAACTAACTTGGTTGAATTTCAGTTGACCGGAAAGCTTTCCCGGATGAAATTTATTAACATCTACTTCTGGTTTTGTTTTTAAAATGGGTTGAGCGCGTTCCCATAAAATCGTGATATCTAAAATATCTACGGCGGTGTTGCTTAATCTCGTTGCGCTAGTGATAAATGTCGCAAAGGCAATATTAAATGCCAGAAATGTGCCGGTAGATAATTGCGTTTCCCCATCGGACTGGCTAATTAAGGAAACAGCTAAAGTAAACACTAGAATTGAACTTACTGTCGGCATTGTAATATTAAAGACAGTCAGCACATCTTCAATGTATTGGGTACTCAACATCAGTTTTACCTGCTGAGTATATTTTTTCGCCCAGCAAGCAAACGCTTCTGATTCAGCCGCCGCAACTCGTAGTTTAGATACTCCACCGATTAACTGCACTGTTAGTCCCAGAATTTCCCCTGCAAGTTGCTGGAGGGGACGGGATTTGCGGCGAGTGATGAGACTAATGATAGTAGTAACTAGAAATATTAGCAGCGCGATCGCGATCGCCACTAATGCCAGAGGCAAACTATAAAATAGCAATAGCCCCAGATTTAACAATGAGAATACACTAGTAAATATAATTCGCAGAATTGCACCGCTAAGTCTGTTGCGAATTTGAGTAATAGCAGAGACGCGGTTATATAAATCTCCTGTGGAATACTCGCGAAAAAACGCAGGTTTGAGTTTCAGAAGTCTGTCCCAAACAGCCGCTTGGGTATCATAACTGACTTTAGTTTGTAATCTGAGGAGGGCAAAAGCTTGAGCCAATTGAAATATTACCACCCCAAAACTAGCTGATAACAATCCCAAACCCATCTGGATTAATAATTTACGGTTCGCATCGGGAATAGCATAGTCGATAATAATGCCCGTAATTTGCGGCGTAAACATTGTAAACAAAGTTGCAATTATTCCCACCGAGAGAATTTTTAGTAAGTCTGCGGTACTCACTTTCAGAATAAATTGCAGGATGTCCAGTAGAGTAATTTCTTTGTCCGGTAAAGGACGATAAAAGGTATAGGCAATAGGGGCTAGTTTGGTAGCAGTTTGGCGGTTGATAGGAGTGCGCGTCAACTCTACAGGGTCAAGTATCTCATACCGAGTGGCTTTGACTTTTAGTAGGGCAACAGGTCGGTTGTCTTCTTGAGTAAAAGCAACTAAAGAACCACAATCATTTTTCCACCAGTTAGAGGTAAGAGTGATGCGACGAGTACGGAAACCAGAAGCGCGGGCAATTCCCTCTAGGGTTTCATGGAGTCCACTCAGGTTTTCGGATTTAGCGGGGGGACGAATGGTTATACCCAATTCCTTCCCGACAGCACCCGCAGCAATTAGTAGGGGCGTTTCTCCTTGGGGAAGGTTGGCGGTGGGATTCAGGATTGATGCTAATTCCCGTAGGGCTTTTTCTGTCATAGGACAGGATATTTTATCATGTCCTGAATTTTACCAGATTCATGAGTGATCCTGCTCAAGCGAATGCCTCTTCATCTTCATAAGCAGATAGTGCATAAAAAAATCTTGACTGACCTATCTAGTGAGTAAGGGAATCAAAACCCAGAAAATACACTCAAAAATTAACAACATGAAAAACAACAAACAAAAACCAACACATCCACAACAACTACACAGCAATGAAAAACAACTTGAACTATTGAGTGATGATCAACTTCAAGATGTAGTTGGGGGTTTATTACTTCCTGCTGTGCAAGCAGCCCGTGAAGCCGCATCTCGTATTAGGGCGTAAGGGACTTCCAGTGAAAAAAATATCCAAACTGTAGGGTGCGTCAGTGCGATAGAACCTAACTATACTAAGAAATTATTCATACTGACGCACCCTAACCAACCATCAATCGCGGATCATTTATTTCTTGGTGTTCCCTAAAAGGCAGCAATAGGAGCTAGTTTGTCGGCGGTTTAGCTACTTAAGCGAATGCCTCTTCATTGTAAAAAGCGGATAGTGCATAAAACATTTTGACTATCGTATGTAGTAAGCGAAGGAATTAAACCCCAGAGCATACATTTAAAGGTTAAAAACATGAAAAACCAACACACAAAAACATATCCACAACCGCTTAACTCCAAGAAAATACCACAACTTCAGCTACTCGATTTAGAACAGCTAGATAGTGTAATTGGTGCTGCTGGCTATATAAAAATAGGAGATATTAAGGGGGAATGTCGATAATCCAAGTTCAACCGCTCAAAAAAACATTAAAATCCAATACGGTTCAGTTAGTGTCACAAACCTTAAACTGAGTAGGTTTGATTGAGGAACATTGGTGCAGCCTTCCCGCAGGGTAACCCAACATTCCCGTGATTCTCTGGGTTACGCTTTGCTTAACCCAACATACAATTTTTCTTGCCTGAACCGTATTGCATTAACAGTAAATAAGATGAACAATCAACAAATAAAAATAAATCAACAAGAGCAAAAATTCCAGAAACTCTCACAAGTTCAATCACTCACATTAGAACAGCTAGATAGTGTAGCTGGTGGAACACCTTCAGAAGCCTATTTTGTCAGGTGTGACAGAGGTACGATGACATAAATTAAACTATGAGCCATGCCCTTCAGCCTATTGTTAAATCTTCTTAATATTAGGCTTTTTTGCCGTCATGATTGAGCAATGATCAACTAACTTGCTTCTGAAGAAATCAAACGCTGATAAACTCCCCCCTTCCTGGCATAATTTCTCGTGAGTTCCGCGCTGCACTACCTTAACCTGTTCTAAAACAATAATTTCATCACAATCTCGAATTATACTACTTGTAGACAGTTAGACTACTTCGCCAACCAGCTCCGTCAGTACAAGTAGTAGTAGTTTGTCCTGCTACCGACGTATCGCGTGTGCAAGTGATGACACCACCAATAACTTGATCTAAATCATCGATTTGATTTAACAATGTAGATGCTTGCTCTAATTTGCTTGACTTTTGAGTTTTTTGTAGTTTCATAGTATAGCTCGTTAATTATTGCAGAATGAACATCTCTCATTCTTGTCTTTGTCTTCAAATACAAAGATGCTGTTTTCGGAAAAACTGAAAATTTTAGTAGTAATCCAAAAATATTAGTCTTTAAAATGTTTACTATACATGGATTATAGGGATTTGGATGGAAGCGAACAGCTTTAACTTTCTTCTGAAGAAATCAAACGCTGATATACTCCCCCTTCATACCATAATTTCTCGTGAGTTCCGCGCTGCACTACCTTACCTTGTTCCAAAACAATAATCTCATCACAATCGCGAATTGGACTCAAACGGTGGGCTACCAGAACACAACTACAGTTGCGCGATGGCGTTGCGATCGCAGATTTTTTACAATTATTTGTTCTGTCTGGGTATATGAAGCCAGAAAATTTTCTCGTACCTTGAATTTTACTAGATTGATGAGTGATTTTGTTCAATCGAATATTTCTTTACCGTAAAAAGCGGATAGTGCATAAAACATTTTAACTATCGTATGTGGTGAGCGAGGGAGTTAAAACCCAAAACCTATACTTAAGGATTAACAACGTGAATAACCAACACACAAAAATACATTCACAACAGCGAATTGTCAATAAACTTTCACAGTTGCAGCCACTCAATTTGGAACAACTTACTCAAGTCAATGGTGGATTTGGCGATGGTAGCGTTAGGTTTTTGAGGAACAGCATAACACGTTAATTAATATTAGGACTACTGGATAGTCGCGCCGCATCAACTCAACAGCCCTTGAAGGGCTGTATAAATCATATTCAAAAGAATAGCAGGATAAATTATGCAACTGTTCACAATTCCAAATTTTACTTATCCTTTCCCATCATCTATTAATCCAAATGCTAAAGATGTGGAATTGCACTTATTAGAATGGCTAAATAATTTTAGCTTAGTAACTGAGTCTACAATCTGCAAAGTTTTGGCAATTAAACTTCATCTTTTAGCAGCATATACTTATCCTACAGCTTCTATAACATCTTTGGAGATAGCTACAGATTTTCTGGCTTGGACATTTATATATGATGATAAAAGCGAAGAAATGGGAATACCAGAAAAAATTAATAATCTCTATCAACTTAATCATCGCTTGAATGAAATTCTTAGGGGTGTTAATCCTGTAAAGGAAGATCAACCACTAATTCATGCTTTGGCAAATATTTGCCAAAGACTTAAAAAGCAATGCTCAATGAATTCCTACAATCGTTTCATAAAAGGTGTTGAGGGTTTTATTAATGCCTCTGCTTGGGAAGCCAAAAACAATTGTGCAGAAATAAAACCAACTCTTAGCACTTATTTAAAGATGCGTCCCTACATCGGAGGAGGCTATCCTCTCTTAGATTTAATTGAGTTGGTTGAGGGAATTGAGTTTGGTTCAGAGTTTGTTAATCATCCCACTATACAAGCTCTCAGGTTGACAACTAATAATATAGTATTGTGGTCAAATGATATAGTTTCATGTCATAAGGAATATAAAGCAGGACAATACCATAATCTTGCTATCATCCTTCATCAGACCCGTAACTGCACACTGGAAGAAGCAATTCAAAAAGCAAAACAAATGCACGATGCAGAAGTAGAATCCTTTTGTGAATTAGTTTCACAACTACCTTCTTTAAGCTTGTTAGTAGATGCCGAAATGCAGCGTTATGTAGCTGGATTACAATCTTGGATAAGTGGTCATTGTGATTGGTTTTCTATTTCAGGACGCTACAAAACTTTTACCAATAGTTACAAAAGCTAGTATTGAGTGCATAAAAATTTTTGACCATCGTATGTAGTAAGTAAGGGAGTTAAAACCCAAAACATATACTTAAGGAGCAATAACATGAAAAACCAACAAACAAAAACACATTCACAACACCAAAACGTTAATAAAATTTCACAGTTGCAGTCACTCAATTTGGAACAACTTACTCAAGTCAATGGTGGCGCGTTGTTCAAACCCACCTTAGTTTTTACGACACCGCGTGTTTAACCTGCAAGAAGAGATAAAAGACGTGAAAAACAACAAACAAAAACAAAACTTCAAGACACTCTCACAACTTCAATCACTCCCATTAGAACAGCTTGATAGGGTTTATGGTGGTAGTGATCCTGAGTGGAGATATGTCTCTGTCAGAAGGTAAAGCTAAAGTCTATGCCAGTCCAGAATCCTAGCCCAAAGCAAAAGCCAAAAAACTGCAATCTCACTCTCCCTAAGCTTGATCAGGAACAACTTGCCGAAGTTGCAGGGGGCCTGTCGAAATACGGGAATTGCTTGTAAAAGTTAATGTGTCTCAAAACCCCTAGTAATTTCTATTTTGCTAAAGGTTAACAACATGAAAAACGAACTCACAAAAACATATCCACAACGGCTAAACTCCAAAAAAATACCACAAATTCAGTTACTCGATTTGGAACAGCTCGATAGTGTAACTGGTGCTGCTGCCTATATAAAATTTGAAGGTGTTAATGGGGAATCTCGATACAAAGATTAACAACATGAAAAACAAAAAACAAAAATCAATTCGCCGATTTATTACTGTGGGTATTACTTCTAGCATTTTGCTAACCCCTGTAATACCTTTATTAACTAACTTGACATCAACTGCATTGGCAAACACTACTTATTTATTCCCTGGTCGTGCAGAAGATTTAGAATCAGGTGAATACTGGTACAGACGCAAAGAAATTCATGGTTCTGGAAGTCAAAAACTCGGTTATGATTTGACAGCGATTCGCTTTGATAATCGTAGTAAAAATTGGACTACTGACAAACCTGGAACTGACGGGAGCAAAAACGAACATAAGTTGATTTACGGTCAGCCAGTGTATGCAGTTACTGGTGGTAAGGTAATTAAATGTTGGCGTAATGCACCAGATAATCCCGCACCAGGACAAAGTCATCCAGGTCGTACATCGAATCCAAAGACAATCTACGGTGGTGGGAATCATTTAACGGTTGATGTTGGTAATGGAGAATTGATTCTCTACGCACATCTAGAACCAGGTTCAATTCCTAAATCTTTATGTCCGATTTCCAAGGAGTTCACAACAGATGCAAGCAATGATTCAGAAAGAACTTTAACTCCTGCTCAACAAGTGACGTTAAAAGCAGGTCAGTTTATTGGAAATGTTGGAAATGGTGGTTCATCGAGCGGCCCACACTTACATCTTCATCGAAGCAAAGGTAATACTCCTTTACCTCTAACTTTTGCGGGCGTATGGACAAAAAGCACCGAGACAAATCAAGACTCAGACCAAGATTGGAAACGTCTGAACAATCAAGCTTTACCACCTGGTAAAATCGCCATTTTGCCTGATTTTTCTCAAGGTAATAAAGAAATTGCTCGACATGGTATTCCTGATAGTCAATATCAGTTCGTTTTTGACCAAATTACCAAATCAGGTTATCGCCTAGAGTGGATTGATGGTTTTAGCGTCAACGGTAAGATTTACTTCAATGCTCTATTTCGTCCTAATAATGGAGTTGCATGGGCATCTTTTCATAATCTCACCTCATCTCAGTACCAAGCTAAATTCAATCAATATACCAAAGCTGGTTATAGACCAACTCAGGTTGAGAGTTATCTGAATGGTAATACAGTCCTGTATGCGGCGATTTTTGCCAAGGACAACGGGCCGTCATTTACTGCTTATCATGGTCTATCTACCAATGAACATCAAAAACGAATTGATGATTTGACTAAAAATGGCTGGCGACCAAAAAATATTTCTGTTGTTTCTATAAATGGGAATCGTAGCTACGCTGCACTTTATGAAAAAACAAATGTTGGTAGCTTTGTAGCTAAGTCTTTTTTGACTTCTGCACAGTATCAACAATTGTTTAATGAAAACCAACAACAAGGTCGTCAAGTTGCTTACCTTAACGCTTACCAACATAATGGTCAAACTCGTTTTACCGCCATTTGGAACTCGGTAAGTCAAGGAACTTTCAAGGCACGTCATAATTTGAGTAGCCAGCAGTATCAGAATGAGTGGGAATCTGCACAAAATAGCGGTCTTCTCACACGGAATGTAACTGGTTATGTGGATGGTAATTCTCCTAGATATGCAGGTGTTTGGAGAAAGTAAATTTAGTAATGACAAATGTCATTGTTAAGTTATTACATTGAGCCGATGTGCGCTTCTATAATCTTAATTTAGATTAATATTATCAGATCAAGCAAAGCCAAAATGAAATTCGATAATACAATTAAGCCCATTGTTAAATATTCTTAGAAATGAGCTTAATTGTATTTGAATCTGGATGGAATTTGAAGTCTCCCGTTAGTAAAGTATCCTCAGAGGAATTAAAAAATGAACAATAAAAAACTCCAAAAATTCAACCAAGAAATACAACCTGCTCAAAAATCTGTAGAATTGCAGACTCTTACTCTAGAACAACTCAATGATATTTCAGGGGGAGAGACAAGTCCTTCCAGACAAAGCTGTATTAATAACCTTAAACAGATTGGACTTGCATTACACTAATTGGGTGATATCACCCCACAATAGATTGAGGTCAAGGGAATGAGAAATAAACAACAAGAAAAAACTGTGAATATTAGCCTTCCTAAACTTAATGAAGAACAACTCACTCAAGTTACTGGTGCTGGTAATGATAATGAATGGAAATATGTCGATGTACGAAGGTAATAGAATCGTGTAAATGCCCTTTTCTTTACGCATAAGTTTCACATCGCGCATCTCGGCTCAATGAGTGCATAAAATATCAACGATATTCAGAGTCTAATTTCAATTCTATCTGCTGATATTTTTCTTCTTCGAGCTATCCAGATAATTTCAGTAGATCACACAAAAATCATCTCAAACATGGAGTACACATATGTCAACTAAATTTTCAATTATTACAGCGTCCATCGCCGCAATACTCGTGCTAACTCATAGTGCGATCGCTACTGCCGCCGAAGCTTACAAAACTAGTAAAGGTGAAGTTGTGGTAACAGGATTAACTCCTAGTAAACGATACCAAATCAGATATATTAATGCTCAAGGCAAAATAGGATCACGCCAAGATAAATCAGTCAATAGATGTGGCGAAATCGTGGTTGATAAAGCTGCTAATTATACAAAACTGATTGTTGGATCAGAAAATATCGAACCATCTAGCTTAGAAACCAAAACACACGTTAAATGTCAGAGGAGACAAACAACCCTGAAAAAAACGCAGCCTTCTGGTGTCGAAAGAGCGAATATCCCAGGGTCTAATTAACTTGCTATCGCTCAATTATGTAGTCTGCTTGAGACTACATTTATTAGCCTCAAGCACTAATTGAACCTTACAGCAAATGTACCATTAATGCACTTCAGCTTATTGTTAAATCTTAACAGTAGGCTGAAGTGCAGTAATAATTGAGCAGTGATAGGCTAACTTTATTCTGAACGAATCAACCTCTCATACACTGTTCTGTTTGGACATCCAAAGCAAGGGAATTTTATTATGTCCTGAATTTTACCAGATTAAGTAAATTTAGTAATGACAAATGTCATTGTTAAGTCATGACATTGATCCGATGTGCGTTTCTATAACCTCAGACTAAATTAATAATATCATCTCAAGCAATGCAGATATGAAACTCAATAATACAATTTAGCCCGTTGTTAAATATTCTTAGGAATGTCCTTCTAATGTATTTCGATCTGAATGAAATTTGACGTATCTCACTAGTAAATTATTCTCCGATAAATTAAAACAATGAACAACAAAAAAATCCAAAAACTTAACCAAGAAACACAACACACCAATAAAAAACAACTTGAACTATTGACTGATCAACAACTTCAAGATGTAGCTGGTGGTCTATTTAAAGTTAATGATTTGACTCTCAAACGAGGTGTTATTGGTTAATTCCCGCTCTTAGTTCACTTCTTTTTTTCTGACATAACTTATTATTAATGCATTATTCGCGCGATGGCGTTCTGCCCAGTGTAGCTGACGATGTGCCTCCCCACCGTAGGCGATGACCGACCGTCGCTCGGATACCATCGCAGATTTTCTACAATAATTTGCTCTGTTTCTTTTTCTGGAACTCTTAGTAAATGCAAGAGAAAATAATCGAGGACAAAAAAATGGATTTTCCTTTAACGATTAAGCAACAAAAACTGATTGAACTGGTGCGCGAGTTGGGACAAGAAAAATTTGCGCCTCGTGCATTTTGGTACGATCAAACTGCCTCTTTTCCTTTTGAGAATTATCAAGATTTACGGGAACATGGATTATTAGCACTCACAATTCCTGAACAATACGGTGGATTAGGTGCAGATTTTCCTACTTATTGCTTAGTTGCGGCTGAAATCGGACGCTACTGTGGAGCAACTGCCCTTACCTATAATATGCACACTTGTTCGCTACTCTGGATGGGGATTTTAAGTAATGATTTGCCTATGCAAGAGTATCAATGGGTACAGCATCAATACTATCGTCAAGAACATTTCCGACGGGTGGTGGAAGAAGGAGCTATTTATGCTCAACCTATTTCTGAAGAAGGTGCTGGTGTATCATTAGGAAAAACATATCAAACCAAGGCTCGTAAGGTTGACGGGGGATGGATTATCAATGGCAAAAAGGTCTTTGCTTCCCTATCAGGAGCAGCAAATTATTATGGTGTAATTTGCACAAAAGTTAAGGAAAATGCAACTTTAAATGATTCACTCTATCTGGCTATTCCTGCAAATGCAGAAGGTGTAAAAGTTGTGGGAGATTGGAATCCAGTCGGTATGAGAGCAACGGTTTCCCGCACCCTAATTTTTGATAATGTATTTGTTCCAGATAATGCACAATTGTTACCTGAAAATTTGTATTTTCAGATGACCAAGATTTGGCCTCATATGTTTTTAACACTTACCCCAACATATGTAGGAATAGCCCAAGCAGCTTATGATTTTACAGTTAAATACCTCCGAGGTGAAATTGAAGGAATAGCTCCTATTAAACGGCGACAAGATACAACTAAACAATATGCTGTTGCCGAAATGTTTATTAAATTAGAACAAATGAAATCTTTATTCTATCGAGCTATTCATGATGCGAAAGCTAATCCCAGTAAGGCTGAAATGCTGCGTGCTTATGCAACTAACTATACTGTAATGGAATATGCTAATGAATTATGTAGTTTAGCTCTGCGGGTTTGTGGAGGACAAGCTCTGCTCAAATCTTTACCTTTAGAGCGACTTTATAGAGATAGTATTTGTGGTTCAGTGATGAGACCTTGGTCTATTGATCGCTGTCTTGAAAAATTAGGTAGAGAAACCTTATACGAAATCGGTGAAACAGATGAAAATACTACATTTATACCAGATGTATTAGTTACCTCTAACCACTTTCCTGCAAGGGCTATTAACTGAATCAAAATGTCTATCTATAGTTTTATAGATCATGTCGAAATTATTAGTAATTAAAATGTATGCGCCCTGTTCAAATGGCTAGATTAGCCTCAACGTACTAGCACAACTTTCAACATCGCATATCTCGGCTCAATGAGTGCATAAAACATTTTGACTGACGTATCTAGTGAGTGAGCGAATTAAAACCCAGAACATATACTCAATACCATCCAAGAAAAAAATGAAAAAAAACAACAATCATAAAGAGCCAATACTCTCTCAATTGAGTCCAGAGTCCAAGCTTCTCCCAGCAGAATTAACAGTAGTAGTAGGAGGAGTGAGAAGAGGAGATGGTGGAGGTGATGTAGCAATGGAAGAACTAAGTTTGATCTGTGAAGAACTACATTAAGGGAGAAGAACGGTGATGTATTTCCTTAGTGAATTATCCTCATAAGATTAACAAAATGAAAAACAACAAACAAAAACTAACACATTCACAACAGCTAAACTTCAATCAAATGCCACAGATTCAGTCACTCAATTTGGAACAGTTAGATAGCGTATCTGGTGGTGAGGGGATTAGAAACAATAATTGGAGGGATTATAGAGTTAGTGTAGATTCGATAGAGTGAGTTTACTTTCTTTCCCTGACATAGCTTATCATCAAGATAATTAAGCCCATTGTTCAATCTTCTTATCAGTGGGCTTTTAACGTATTTATGAGATTTTTGGGATTTTGTTAACAGTAATTATAAGCAGTGATAGGCTAACTTTCTTCTGAACTAATCAACCTCTCATACACTCCCCCTTCCTGCCATAATTCTTTGTGATTACCGCGCTGTACCACCTTACCCGCTTCCAAAACAATAATTTCATCGCAATCCCGAATGGTACTCAAGCGGTGCGCTACCAGAATACAACTACAGTTGCGCTGATGCAGATTTTCTACAATAATTTGCTCTGTCTGGGTATCTAAAGCAGAAGTTGCTTCATCCATCACTAAAATTGCCGGATTCTTCACTAAAGCACGGGCAATTTCTAAGCGTTGTCGCTGTCCTCCACTGAAGTTTACACCACCTTCTAGCAGTTGACCATCATACCCTCCCGGAATTTGTGCGATCGCTTCGTGAATTACTGCATCTTGACAAGCTTTGACAAGTTGCTCATCTGACACAGTGTCATCCCATAAAGTTAGATTATCCCTGACTGTACCTCCAAACAGAAAAATATCTTGTTCCACCAGTGATAAGGAACTCGCCAACCTTTCTCGTGGAATCTCGCTTCTGGGAGTCCCATCGAAGAGAATCTCCCCTTCCCAAGGTTGATAAAGTCCACAGATCAATTTAGCTAGGGTAGATTTGCCCGAACCACTTGCACCTACTAAAGCTACTCTTTGTCCTGGTTGCAAAGATAAACTGAAGTTTTCAATCAACGGTGGATCAATATGAGAATAACCAAAGGTGACATTCCGTAATTCCACATAGCCTTGCAATTTTGAATGTAAGATTTTAGATGAGTGATTTCCGATAACTTCCGACTTTTCCACCTCTGGATCAAGCGAATTGCCTAAGACATCATCTAAACGATTCAAATCCCCTTCTAATTCCTGGAGGGTACTACCGAAATCTACTAAGGTATTCACCGGCTGCTGAAAACTCAGCATCAAACTTTGAAATGCTACTAACATCCCGATGCTGAGGTTGCCATCCATGACTCTCCAACCCCCAACTACTAAGATAAAGATAGAGGTTAAAGAGTTGAGTAATATTGGCAAAACCCCTAATATTTGGTTGGTAACTGCCAACTCTTGCTGGGCGTTGATGGCTTTTGCATAATAACCAGACCATCGAGAAAAGAAATCCGACTCTAATGCCGATGCTTTCAATGTTTCTATACTCTGAAGTGCGGCAATACTCACTCCATCGGCTTTCCCCCAATCTTGCACCAAGCGCATATTAGCATCTACCCGTTGTCGTGCTACCCACTGCAACATTAACCCATTGATAGCAGCAAAACAGATGCCAATTAACGTCAGCAACCAGTCATAAGCGAACATCACTAAGGCATAAAATAACACCATCACAACATCAATGACAGTAGTTGCCAATTGACCAGAAAGCACCTGAGCTACTTTATTATTTAAACTGGCGCGATTGCTGATTTCTCCTGCATATCTTTGGGCATAAAATCTGACAGGCAATCTGAGAATATGCCATAGGAAGCGAGTAGACGTTGCTGTAGCCAGCTTAATCCTCAGCTTTCGCAAATAACGCAGTCGCAACAGTGTGAGTAACCCTTGAAATACTGTAGTGAGAATCATCCCTAAAATGAGAGGACGCAACCATTCGGTACGATTTTCCACCAAAACCTGATCTACAAACACCTGACTGAAGACCGGAATCGCTAAACCAGGCAGTACCAGCAGAAATCCAGCTAAAACACAGTAGAGAATTGCAGCAAATGAACCCTGTAATCGGTCGATTAATCCTGAGATAACATTGGGTTTGCGACCCCCTGCGGAAAAATCCTCTCCTGGTTCTATTACCAGCACAACCCCGGTAAACCCTTCGTCAAATTCCTCCCAAGAAATTTTGCGGGGGCCAGTAGCCGGATCATTGAGGAATACCCAATGTTTACTCCATCCTTCCACCACCAGAAAGTGATTGAAATTCCAAAAGACAATGTAGGGAGGAAATAATTTTTGGAGTTGTTCTAATTGTTCGGCCTTAAAGCCATCGGCTTCCATTCCGTAACGTCTAGCAGCAAGGATCAGATTGGAGGCTTTGCTACCGTCACGAGAAACGCCACACTCAATGCGGAGTTCGGCTAAGGGGACAATACGATCATAATAAGCCAGAATAATAGCTAGGGAAGCCGCACCACATTCGACAGCTTCCATTTGAATTACAGTAGGGGTTCTAACACGCACTTTTAGGCGGTATCATAATTAAGTTCAACCTATCGTATCAGAAAACTTCTTGTCTCTGGCAAAGAAATAAATTGCCCAAATAGCCATTGCTCGTAAATATGTACTAGCGCGAAAAGTCCCGGCGGGTGTAATAGCTTCCGGTGTACGGAATTGTAACCCATTGCTATAAATTTGCCGCACTACGGCTTGGGTTAATCTTAATGCTTCATCTTTCATCCCCATCTGTAAGAGAAAGGCTGCTAACCCAAAGTTAATTCCTGTCCAGACTTCTAGGGGATGGGTAGCTTTGGGGTTTTCTGGTGAACCATCGGGACGGACACCATTGGCAGCACCGAATTGACCATTGTAGAATTTGAGGAAGCAGGCATCATACACAGTTCTTAAGGCAGAAATGGCGCGATCGCTTGGTACAATATTCGGTAACTTGAGTAAACCAGCGTAGAATTGTCCACACAATTGATCTGCCATCACTACATCTGAACCGCTTTCACTGTCTAGTCGGTAATATTGACCGTTCCAGAGTTTTTCTTGATAGATAGGTAAGGATTTTGCTAACCAAGTCTCATAGGTAGATTTTTGGTTGAGTAATTCTGGCTGATTTTTGATTAAAATATCGCTAATGGCGATCGCAGCTTCTAAGGCTGCCATCCATAAACCACCACAATACGCGCTTACCCCTTGCAGTCGCCAATCATCAAAAGTTTGATCAGGTGCGCCGGAGTTTTCAGGAATGCCATCTCCATCTAAATCAAAGGTTTTGACATAATCTAAAGTCTGGACAATTGCATCCCAACAATCTCTCAAGAAATCAATATCATTTGCACCAGTCAACAGATAATCTCGGTAAACCAGCAAGACAAAATCACAGCCTAAATCTTTCCACAAATTACAGTCTTGATAACTGGTGTAGTTGGTTTTCTCCCAAACGTGTTCATTGGGTGCGCCTAAATCATGGGGTGTTGCACCTATAGATTTACGCACAGCTAGGGGACTTTCTGCGCCGATGGTATAGTAATAACCAATCACGCGGGGGGTATCATCACCTTGGGGAATTGCCCGTGCAAAGGCACGCATCACCGATTTTTCCAGTTCGGGGAACAGTAACAACAGCCCGAAAGAACCGTATAATCTGACATCTAAACTTTCATACCAACGGTAATCTAAACACTCTAGTACAGCAAACTGACCAATAGGATCGTTTTTGGTGGCTGCACTCCAGAGTGTACCCCCACTGGTAAGGTCGTAAAGCTCATTAAATAGAGCCATTTTAAACCAATTGGGCAAGTCTTCCCGGTCGAGAATAGGTTGTTGCCAAGCTTGTATTTTTTCCTGCCAAGTTGGATACTGTTCTAAAGCAGTAGTGGCGATCGCCCAAGCATTGTTACCATTAGTACCAAAAAAATCTGTATATCTGCGGTTATAATTCACCCCGGCAGCAAATTCTGTAACTGGGAAATCCCACGCTAGAACAAAGGGAATTTCTAGACTTTCCCCTGGTTGGAGAGTGAAACGGACTGCGATCGCTGCCCCGATTTGTTCATTTTCTCCGGCTGGGGTAGTATCTATATAATCAGGTAATGAACCATCCAAACCAAAGCTTTGCCATATTTCATCCCCCTTACTATCGGGATGCCAACGGGTATGATGAAAAACTTCTACTTGGGGATGTTTTTTCGTCGCAATACACCAACTCCCCTCACCTTCCTGTAGAGGTTCTGTAATACCCTCCCGTCCTAAAAAGCAACCCAACGCTTGGGGACTTTCCACTAAATAATTGTAATTACCCTGACTCTCACCCAAACGCGGCTGATACTCATAAACTGGACTACCATCATCCCGCATCTTCACCTCTGGAGATTTAAGAGCATTAGTAAACCAGCCCGTCATATTCTGCCAAGTGAGCATAATACTGAGAGTGATAGGTGCATTGGTGGGATTATGAGCCTGCCAAACAAACACCGCCACAGGGTAACTAGTTTCTTGGTAATTATCAGCCCAGATAGGGGAAAACTGCTCACAGGTTAGCTGTGTTTGCCAGACATTTTCATACACAAACCAGCTACGCGGATATAGAGCGTGATATGTACCAGTCTCCTGTGTAGCGGTAGAGGCTGGATACCATTGCACAGATTGCAGACTACCATCTTCAGGTGCTGTTGTCGCCAAAGCATAAGCTTGGGAGGATGTGCCATGAGATTCAAACACACTAAATTGACAAGCGGGGAAGTTTTGAAAAACGTGTTCACCGCCGTCAATATGCCAGAGGTTAAAATCTCCCCGAGAAGAACGCCCGATGCAGCCAGCACCAAAGCCACCCAAGGGCATCCCATGCCAAGCTCCATCATCAATATTACTAGCGTAGCGAACGGTATAAGGCTTATCCCAACCTAAACCGATAGGACGATTCCAAGTACAAGCAGGAATTTGCGGGGAGAATTGAGTGGTCATTACCTAGTGTCACAGTGCAGTTATGCTAAGGAAGCTTAACGCGATGTGTCAATTTTCTCAAGTACATGATTCAAGTTTGTAGTGAGGACTAAAGTCCTTACTACAAACAAAAGCAAATCTACTGCTTTTAATCTTCGTCGATTGCGTTACGTTCTGCTCTAAGATGATCAGCAATTTCAGCAAAATCTGCGTCATCTTTAAAGACACCCGCAAATTTTAGCCAAGGATTTTCTGCTTCACTGTGAGACAATCCCCACTGCTTCCGATGTATTATTAAACTCATTTCCATGTAAATCTTGATTTCGTTGTTTAAACTCATCCAATAAGCTAAAGAACTTTTCAAAACCAGCCTTTTCATCGTGGCAGTAAAGCATAATCATTTTTGACCAAGAACTTACCGTTTTTATTCCTAGGTTTTTCTGTAACCAAGGTTGAAACTCTCCATAAAAATCTTCTTCCTCTTGAGTATTTTCAATTCCCAGTTCACTGCGAGAACATTCATAACCAACCAAAAACATAAATAAGTCGCTCACAGAAGGACGACCAATATACATACCTGGTTTAGCTTTTATTTTTGCTAGAATTTCGTATACTCCGCTCATAATATTCTCTCCTTTAGAAGTTATCTAACTCTTCTAAATAAAATTCACCACTGCGGCAGGAAAAATCATTTATCCACTCATCAAGGGGTAATCCTTGAGGTGAAAGGTTATCAAAAACTAGCCCTAAAACTTCTACTCCATAATGAATGCCATTATCAGTAATTGACTCACTATCACCATAACGATCGCTAATTATAAAGAAATCATTTCGCTTTTTAGTTCTGAGCTTGAGAATTTTTGCCTCAATGCCATTACCATCACTCCATGCCTTTAATGCTATGGCACATTTGTCACATTCAAGGTTGCCAAATTGGGAGGAAATATTACCAAGTGCCTGATAAATTTCTTCAGTCGATAAACTGCTCAATCATACATCCTAAAAATTTGCTAAATTTCATAAGATAAATATATCTTCCTCCCTGATTTATGCGACAACACTAAGAACTGACATCAGATAATTAGTCAACGTCAACGCATCTACCCCCAATTCTGTGCGTTCTTGCGCTGCTAAAATCCCAGCTTGGGCGTGCCACCATGCCGCCGTTGCTACAATATCTTCTATTGGCAATTCTTTAGTAGCAGCTTGTGCTAATAATCCCCCAATTAAGCCTGTTAACACATCCCCACTCCCACCACGGGCTAAAGCTGGGGTACTTTCGGGGTTAATCCATACTATACCGTGGGGATTGGATATCGCAGTTCTCGCACCTTTCAACAATACTACTGACTCACTCTGGATTGCTGCTTCTCTCACAGCTGCTATCCTGTCTCGTTTCGCATCAGGTAAATGAGGAAACAAGCGTTGAAATTCACCTGTATGGGGTGTTAGTACAGTTATAGCTTGACGCTGTTGTAATGTAGGGATGGTGTCTAGCCCTGCCAGAATATTTAAACCATCAGCATCGAGAATTAAAGGGCGATCGCTGTTTATAACTTCCTCGACAATAGGAGTAGCATCTGTAGTTAACCCAGGGCCACAGGCGATCGCACTATAGGCATTTAAATCTTTCTTCTCTGGTAATTGTAAATGAGCAATCGCCCCTGTTTCCGTCTCAGGGCAACCAATAATCAACGCTTCTGGTAAATGTGACACCAAAAGCGGCTTGAGAGAATCAGGTACAGCCACAGAAAGCATCCCCACACCACTCGCCCTAGCACCCAAAGCCGTTAAAATTGCCCCACCTGCATAACGCCGCGAACCACAAATTAGCAGTAAGTGTCCTTCCTTATATTTGTGCGTTACTGGGGGACGGGGTAAGGGTAGGGTAGAAAGTGCCGTTGCTGTTGTGATGCGTTTAATTTTGTGGGTGTCTCCTAGTACCGCTTGCACATCCGCTAGAGGAATATCAAAATCAATTAACTCAGCTTTACCCACATACTCCAAAGCCTGATCTTGCAATAAACCCAGTTTCCATAAACCCAAACACAGGGTATAAGTTGCACGGATAGCCGTCCCTAATACCTCGCCTGTATCAGTATGCAAACCCGAAGGCACATCAATACTAATAATTGGTTTATCCCAGTCATTAAAATGATTAATAGCCGAAGCAATGGGATCAGCGATCGCTCTTTCTAAGCCAAATCCAAACAATCCATCAACTAAAAAATCACAATCAGGTAACTGTTCAATATCTTGATAACAGGGGATACCCAAACTTTGAGCATACTGCAAATGCTGCGAAGTTAATTCTTTGAACTTAGAAAAAGGTGCATACATCCAAACCTTGTAATCTTGAAAGTGTAACTCACGGGCTACAACCAACGCATCACCACCATTATGTCCGGGGCCAACCAGAATACCGACACAGGAACTGGGGTAAACATCCTCAATACGCTTGGCAATAAGTCCTGCCACCTTTTCCATCAAAGCGGCGACAGGCATTCCTGCTACAAACATCCGCCCTTCAATGTCTCGCATTTGGGCAGCAGTGACGACAACTTGGGAAATTTGTTCGTTTCTAGTCAGCACCTGATCTTACCATTACTAGTTTTAGCTGGCACATATCAATATCTATAGCGCAAGCCAGAATTAAAAGGTGATGGTGTTACGTCTGCTGTAGGCGATGAGCTACGCTCCACTGTAGGCGATCGCTTCCATTGGGACTAAGATCCACCTGAAAACAGTTCGAGCAAAGATTTCCAAACAGTAATGTAGAAATTGCCCCCCATCTCGTTTCGTAACAGTTCAAAGGGAATTCCTTGGTTACCAATAAACGGACGCAACCGCCAACCTAACTGCATTCCCACAATTGCATAAATCACAATCCAGAGGCGGAGTAGCAGATTATTCAAGGGTTGTTCCATCCGAAAGGCAATGTATGACGATCCCCGATACAGGTATCGTACTCCGTAGATGCCACACAGAGCAAAGATCAGCACGTGCATCAGGCTTAAAAACTGGTAGTTATCCGGCGTGGTGAGGGTGAAGAAAAAGGCAATGGGAGCTAAACTTACTAGCAAAATTGTTGTAGTTCCCAAAGTCATCATCATCAGGGCGACAGTTTGAAGAAACTTAAAACGTTGTCCCAGCAATACATTGAAGGTATAGAGTGATGGAACACAAATCAATGCTGTGAATAAAAAGAGAATAGGTAATTTGATGGCAGATGACAATGCTTGCAATACCCCGTTATACATACCCATGACTAGGCCATAAATACTAGATAGTAGGATAGAGAGAACAGACATTGACCAAATAATTCTAGTCAAATCTTTTTGGCTGTGTATCTGCTCAAATAGGGCTGTTTGCGCCCTCAGAATATAGTCGAGAAAGTAAAAAGCCAGACGAAAAACACCATTATTCTCAATCGCCTGACGCAGTGCTTGAAGTTCTTTTTGGGAATATTCGTAGCGTTCTGCATGAGGTTTAGACGGGCGTTTGGCAGAACCGGAGGTATCCTCAGAGTGGAACGTAATGATATCAGGCTCTGGGGGTTCTTGTCCTCGATAGCTTGATTCAAAAACACCTGATTTATCGTGTTCTGGGTCAGAGGGTACTGCGTTATCGTCCTTATTCATACTTTTTTCTCAGAAATCATAATACATCTAAGATAACCAATGATAATTCATGAGAGTTGTGCAGAAATACGCCTATGATCCTTGTCTTGCAAGGTTAAAAGCCTAATTTTATCACAAATCTAGTATAGTAAATATTGGTAGTATTTAAGTAACTAAGAGTACCTTCTTTGTTACCAACGAAATCGTCAAAAACAATTTTCTCAGTTTTCATAGAGTCCAAGAAATCTTTCCCCGTTGAAATGAATCATGTGATATGGTTGATCCGCTACCCAAACTTCTGTCTCCCAAGAAATCTCAGCCAGATATCGAGTCATTTCCTTACGCTTGGGGAAAGCAGCGACAAAAACTAATCCCTGTAACAACAACCAAAAAACATGAAAAATATACAGGTTATTGATGGAGCGAGGAATTGTGCTTATGATATTTTTGCGGCAACAGATGAAGAGTTTAAATTGATATTTCCCGATGAAGGGCAAGATATACAATTTGATGAAGATATATATTCAGATAAGGAAGCTCAATTGGGTTTAGCACAAATTTGGCAACGTCGCTTGGATAAAAAGAGCGTAAATGGAATACATGGTACGTTGTTTTATCAACTGAAACATAAAAAACAGTTTTATCCTAATAAACGAGAAGAAGATTTAACCATAAACCGAGGAAGAGCCTGATTGTGGATGGCATTGATTAAGCGTTCAAACTGGCTTTTAAAAAACAATAAGTCAACCCCTGCGGGGAATTAAAAATTAAAAATTAAAAATTCAAGCCCACGGATTTATCCGTGGGCTTGAATTAATGTTTCTTTGCACTTTTTCGTGTCCATAAATAAATTTAGGGGCTTGTATCCTTTTCTTCTTTGGTCATACTAGCTTTAGGTGATTACTGAAGGTTTTTATCACTTCCGCGATCGCAGTATTACAAATGAGATTTTCAAAAACAATTTTCTCAGTTTTCATAGGGGCCAAGAAATCTTTCCCCGTTAAAATGAATCATGTGATCTGGTTGATCTGCTACCCAAACTTCTGTCTCCCAAGAAATCTCAGCCAGATATCGAGTCATTTCCTTACGACTTGGGAAAGCTGTAACAAAAACTAATCCCTTATTGCTGGACTGAAATAGCTGCTTTAATTCGTTGCGACGTTTCAAGTTGACCGGGCCATGACTAGTCACAGCTTCTATCAATACAAGCCAATCTTGTTGCTCATAGTAAACTACAATGTCTGGCATTTTCCCATGAGGATTTAATTCAATCCCCATTTCTCGAAATTTCTGAGTTTCATTAATGATGAACTTATCCCCAGCATCGCCGACATAGAGAACAAAACCCCCAGGTGTAAATCGGGGACAGAAACTTTCTAAAATTGCTTTGATCAATATATTTTGTCCACCTGATGATAATTGAATGGCTTGACCATCAGGCAAACTTACAGGAATGATGGGGATGTTGCGATTCCTATCTTGCAATAAATTTGTAATTGCAACAGCATAATTGCGACAAGTCTCTTCCCACGCCTCAGAACCATAGGATTTAAGAAGTGACAATGCTTGTTGATGAAGTTGATAACACCATTGTGGACTGTTAATGGGTCTGTCTGGTCGGTCTGGATTCTCAACTACTATCCCCATCTGCACAAACTGGTGCATAGTCTGCCGTCGAACTGTTTCGCGTGTATTCGGTGCGTATTGTTTACCGTAGTAATCACGAAACCAATCCATCATTTCTGTTATTCTGCGTCTTGGTGCTGTCGCTTGATGCCAAGGTGTTTCCGGTCGAATGTTTGCCAAGGCGAGTAAGCAAAGTGCTGAACGCTCGTTTTGTTGCTGTTTGGGAGCATCAATATGTTTGAGCATAGCAAGTGCCTCCTCAATTCGTTTACTAGCCTGAATTGCGTTCGTTGCTTCGCTCATAATCGACAAAGTTTTATGTACAACCTGATCAAGTTGCTCCTGATCAAAGTGAGAATAACCAATTTGGCTTCCTAGTAGGATTAAGTCATCTTTGTTAGGGTATTTAATTCTACGCAAATCCGTTGCATTAACTTGTGTATGTCCACTAAACTGCCGGAAGTAACTATCAAATAAAGTGGAATTGAGAAATGCTGCTAGACCTCGTGCTAGGTCAGGATTCATTCCCTGTCCTTGAGCATGGTAGTAGTTGAGGTGATTCTCTATACCTAATACTGGTGCATCTAAAGGAGAACACACAGCAGCAACAACACGACGCTTTTCTTCCTTAGCAGAAAATCGCTTTGTCAACACGTACCAACCTGATGGAACTAACCATTTTTTTGTTTCTTGGTTTTGTTCAATTGCGATCGCCTTACGCGGATTGCTGGGTGGGAATAAAACTTTCCCTGCCTTGATAGCTTCTGGGTAAAGTAATGGAACACTTTGCTCATCCCAGCCAGTTCTCAAAGCTGACTTGAGACGAAAATCGACAACTGGCCCCGTTGAAACTTCTAAACCAATTTCATTCAAAGTAGATGAAAATTTATTCATTTGGACTCTCAAAAAATCTTCAAGAGAGTTAGTCACAATATGAATAAAACGCTCAGAATCATTTGTTTCAACGACTTCGCTATAAGGAACGTATCTTAATTCTGAAAATTCATCTAATTCAGTTTCATAATTTCTACTAATTTCTACATAATCAGGCTTTGTTTTTGTTTTATTTGCATGAAAAATAATATTTTCTTGTAATACTTTATCTTCCGCAAAAGCTGTGGAACGACTCTCAAAAATATGAATTTTTTTAAGTCCCATCTTCTCCAAAAATTCTTTACGGAAAGGACGAAAATAAGCACCATTACAGAAACTTCTCGGCGTAATTGCAACTATCTCTCCATCCTCAGCAAGCTGTAATACAGTCAGCCAAACAAATGCACTATATAGATTTACAGTTTCAATTCCCAGTTTTGCAAGGATTTTCTTTTCAACTGATTGACTGTTAATCTTCTTATAAGGTGGATTCAGAATCGCGTGAGTAAAACTGATGGAAGGCTTGGTAAAAAGTGGCAAATTTATTTCAGTAAAAGCCTTGATGAAGCTTTCTTCATGTAAGCAGTAATTTGCCTTAATTCCTTTGTTTTCTAAAGCAACACAACACTCTATAAGGCCTTGCCTCAAAGAAGATAGAAAAATTGGTTCAACTTCATACGCTGTGATAAAACAACTTTCAACCTGGTTGGGATTTGCCAATATTTTTTCTACAAATGCAGCCGTTAATGCGCCCACCCCAGCACCAGGATCTAAAAGACTGATGTGACCAGACAGATTACTGAATTGTCTCGCCATAAAACGAGCAACTGGAGCAGGAGTAAAAAACTGTCCCAATTCACTACGCTGCTTCAGATTCAATTTTGAGGAGAGATAAATTCTGTTAATCTCAGTAGAATCTGTTAAAAATATCGCCATGCTGTCAATTCAGTCTCAAAGATGAAGATATATCAAATATTTGCATCTTAGAGCCTATTTATAAAGTAAATATTCAGTAGGTTGTGTTACGGCTATGTAAGGATTTGAGGATTTTACCAAATGATATCTAACCGTAAAGCACCAATATTATATGGTGCTTTACACGTTGCTTTAACGCACCCTACAATTTAAGGTTTACTTTATAAATCAATCTCTTATTGTAAAGGTTTATTAGTAAGGACTTTAGTCCTAAAAAAAGAGCTAGAGCCACTTACTAAAAAATCAATTCCCTAAACTAAAAACGGACGTGCTAAGAAAAAGCTGGAAATTGTCTTAGAATCTACAGGTTCTCCTTCCAGAATAGCTTTCTCTAGTTGTTCTGGAGTGAAAAATACAATCTCGATATCTTCGTCTTCGTCTTTTTGAGGTGGTGTGTCTAACTTTTCTACATCTCTGGCGAGGTAGGCATAGATAATCTCATCAGAATAGCCTGGTGCTAGGAAAAATTCGCCTAATTTGTCCCATTTTTCTGCGCTATGTCCGGTTTCTTCTTCAATTTCGCGCTTGACAGTATCTAGGGGATCTTCATTGGGTTCTAAAGTTCCTGCGGGAAATTCTAATATCCGTCCTTGAATCGCAAAGCGATACTGACGTACAAGTATTAGTTTACCTTCCGCAGTCACAGGCACAGCTAAAGCACCGCCGGGGTGACGAATGCACTCCCATTCTCCTTCGGCTTTGTTGGGTAAGCGCAAGCGATTCACTTCAAAGTCAAACTTGCGCCCCTTATAGAATAGGCGTTGTTTTAATAGCTGTGGTAATTCTCTACCTAGTGGCATAGTTAAATTCTGTTGTTTATAACCGTACAAAACTATACTGGTTCTGGCAATCGCACCAGTGTTTTTTACGTTGATTGAGTGGTAACTTTAACTGCTCTTTAACAAATGTACATCAGAACAGTCTACTTTTTTTACCAGCTCTTTGATCGCTAATCCGGAAACTGGCTCTATCCAGTCTGGGGTAATCTCGACCAATGGCACTAAGACAAAGGCTCGCTGGTGCATTCGCGGATGGGGAATCTGGAGGTTTGGGGTATCGAGAATTAAGTCATCGTAGAGCAGTATATCTAGATCAAGCGATCGCGCACCCCAACGTTCTCGACGCACTCGCCCAAATTTCTGCTCTATCGCCAGCAATGTGTCTAATAATTCCTGGGGACTCATTTTTACTTGCACTATGACACAGCCATTGATGTAATCTGGTTGTGGTGGGCCTACAGCTTTGGTTCTATACCAACTAGATTTTGCCTCTAGTTCAATGCCTGGAATTTCGCTTAATTCCAGGGTTGCTGCCGCCAATATTGCCACAGAATCGCCAAGATTACTGCCTAAAGCTAAGGCACTACGGACAACTTTGGCTAGCACGCTATTCTGTATCAAGTCACTATTTAGGTAGATAGGTAAGGGTTCTAATATATTTTTTCTAATACTTTTGATAGTTTTTTGAAATTCAATAATTCACTAAAAGTAATGTATTCATCTTGACAAAATAAGCATTAACTGAATGTAAAAAATCTATTTTGTGTAGCAATGAATTCAGTTAATTATTTATGGGATATTATACTAACACGGAAAGTAGTGAGCCAAGCCAAAAACTATCATTTGTTGGCTAGCTAATAACCGCGTTCACCTAAGAACTAATGTGGAGCAACTTACCTTCTAGTTCCAGTAACCAAATTTAAGTGACTCAGATAAGGAGGAACTGCGCTTGTCGCCCGGTAATCGTTTAGAGAAAGAGGAATCCACAAATGATCACTTACCATCCAACCGGTTGGTGACTGGAAGGCAGTTGTTGCATAATATGAACAGTGTGACATCGGGGATCATTAATAGGTTCAGCAGTCGGGAACGTCCGTTCTATCGGCGTGTGTGGTTTTGGACAGGCTTGAGTTTGGGGGGTGGGGTAATTGCTTTGAGCTACTTTATCTCCACAATAGATCGTACTTTACCAGATAAATCTGAACTACAAACTGTCATCCGCGAGCAAACATTAACGATCAAAGCTGTTGATGGCAGTATATTACAACAGCAAGGCGAAGCAACTAGAGAACCGCTCCATTTAGAAAAGATACCTGAGCAGCTGCAACAAGCTTTTATTGCCATCGAAGATAGAAGATTTCAGCAACATGGTGGTATTGATCCCCAAGGAATTATTAGAGCAGCTGTTAATAATTTGCGATCGCAAACTGTGGTAGAAGGGGGTAGTACGATCACCCAACAGCTAGCTCGCATTCTCTTCCTCAAACAAGAACGGACGATTTGGCGCAAACTCAAAGAAGTCCGCCTAGCCCAAAAACTAGAACAAGAATTAACTAAAGACCAAATTCTAGAGCGTTATTTAAATTTAGTATATTTAGGTTCAGGGGCTTATGGTGTAGCAGATGCCGCATGGGTGTATTTCAGTAAACCCGTAGACAAACTTACCCTGGCGGAAATAGCCACCATAGCCGGACTCGCGCCTGCACCCAGTTCCTATTCCCCAGCTAATAATCCCACATCTGCTGGGCAGAGGCGGGATTTGGTCTTGCACAGAATGCAGGAAGAAGGATTTATCACAGCTGCCCAAAGACAAGCCGCATCACAAGAACCAATTAAACTCAAATCAAGTTTACCGAAGCGGCTACAATTAGAAGCCCCTTATTTTAGTAGCTACATTCTGCAAGAATTACCGCAGCACGTACCTTCCGATGTCTTGGCTAACGGGGGTTTAATCGTAGAAACTACCCTCAACCTAACTTGGCAAAAAGCAGCTGAAGCAGCCGTCACCAAAACTTTAAAAAATCAAGGTCGCTGGCAAAACTTTAAACAAGCAGCTTTAGTAGCCATTGACCCCCGCAACGGTGAAATTCAGGCGATGGTGGGAGGTAAAGACTTTGGCAAAAACCAATTTAACCGCGTTACCCAAGCCCAACGTCAACCAGGATCAACATTTAAAGGGTTTGTCTATGCTACCGCGATCGCTACAGGCAAAAGCCCCAACGACACCTATTTAGATGCGCCTTTTGTCGTCGATGACTACGAACCTAAGAACTACGGCAAAACTTTTCGGGGTTGGATGAGTATAAACGATGCTCTGACGCGTTCTGTGAATGTAGTAGCCCTCAAAGTATTACTTGATATAGGATTTGATCCGACTATCAACACAGCCCATAATATGGGCATTAAATCTAAACTTATACCCACCTATTCCCTCGCCCTCGGCTCGAATGAAGTCAATCTTTTAGAATTAACTAGTGCCTACGGTACTTTTGCCACCCAAGGATTACACGCCCAACCCTATGGTATACGTCGCATCCTGAACCGCAAAGGTGAGGTCATATGGTCAGTAGATTCTCAACCCAAGCGAGTCCTTGATCCTACTACCGCCGCCATCATGACTTCGATGTTACGCAACGTCGTCGAAGCAGGTACAGGTGCAGCCGCTCGATTAGATAAGCGACCAGTCGCAGGCAAAACAGGCACATCAGATGAAGCCCGTGATTTGTGGTTTATTGGCTACATTCCCCAACTAGTGACAGGGGTATGGTTAGGTAATGATGACAATCGCCCCACCTCTGGTGGTAGTGGAAGCGCAGCCTATACTTGGCACTCTTTTATGGAAGTAGCAGTGGAGGGAATGCCAATAGAAAAGTTTCCCGCCCAACCTAAACTAAAAGGTCGCAAGGGTAGCATTAAAGCTAAACCCATTAAGCCTAAAAAAGTCTTGCATGGTTCTCTTAACTCTGATGAAAAATCAGAAAAACAGGATACCAGCTCATCTAGAAGACGCAGAAACAGCAACCAAGAAACAGACGATAATTCATCAAGAAGACGGCGACGCTATCGTCGTAGTCAAGAATCCAATTCTAGTGCCAGTGCAGCTTCTCCACCTAGAAGAGAGCGAACTAGAACGGTAGAATCAGGTTCTTCTACACCTCGTAGTTCTAGAGAGTCTTCATCCCCCACACCTTCTTGGCGTGAAAGACTCAAACCTAGAAGTTAATAGTCATTAGTCATTAGTCAGGGGTTATGCTCCCCTACTTCTTCTACCTGTCACCTGTCACCTGTTCCCTATAACCTGATATAAATATACTACTGTTAATTTATCGATAAAGCGTAATATCCAGTGGTGTCATTAAAATCAAGCTTCATTGACTCAGGTAGTCAAAAGACCAAGCTGTTATTCACACGAAGGTCACTTTTGCCAGACTATCAAAATAGCCTGTGGCAGATTGACACAGGTTTCGTCAGAACTGTCACTTATCAGGAAAATGGTACAACTGTCGCGTTGGGGTTGTGGGGTTCTGGCGATATTGTTGGTAGAACGTTGTCAAAATTAGAACCTTACCAGATGGAGTGTTTGACAAAGGTTGAAGCCAGAATCTTACCCCTAGAAGAATGGTCTGATTCTACAGAAACTCTACTGGCTCACATTCAACAGTCCGAAGAGTTAATGGTCATTCGGAGCTATAAAAAAGTAGAAACCATGCTGCTGAAGCTCTTGGCTTGGTTATCTCAAAGGTTTGGCTTAGAAGTAGAGAAGGGACGTTTAATCGATATGCGTCTGACTCACGAAGATTTGGCGGATATGATAGGTTCGACACGGGTGACTGTAACACGCATCTTGGGACAATTTGAGCAAGAAGGTTTGATTGACAGGCAATCGCTCAATAGAATTATCCCGAGAGAAGAAGATATTTGGTACTACGAGATTTAAAAGCAGAAGAGTCAGATTGTTGCGTAAGTCCTGTTCTCTTCGAGATGCTACGCGAACAGTCTTGTATGTGTCGAAAAATTAGCTATGTTCTCTGGTTTGAGGAGATGATGTTATGTTGACTATTTTAGGCTTTTTAGGGCTACTTTAATTCACTACGTAAAGTTTTGTATCACATTCAACATTTCTGGACTAGAAATATAGATATCAAGAAAGAGGGAGTGATTTCCCAATTTCCTTAACTTCTCATGAATCTAGTACACAAATTATCATGGCTTCAATCAGCAATTTGCATTATTTCTTTCAAGGACTGAGGTTAAAACCCTCTTTACAATACCAACTTTTAGAGGAATGTTTAGGTCAGATGACTGGTGCTGAAGTCGCTGTTTTCATTCTATGGAAATTGGAATGAACGCATGTAAAAGCTTGTTGTACTAAAGACCAGGAAAATTGCTATAGCCCAATGCTCAATTTTGTTGTGGGTTTATCCGCAGATGTGGCTAATTCCAATTCTATCATAGCAGTTGCGATCGCGGCCCATGAAGTCGGTCATGCCTTATAAGAGAGATTTCTGGAAAATTTGCTTAGATTCTCAAATTTATGCTCATCAAGTATATACAGACTCTTTTAGTAAATTAATATTCAGATAATTATTATGAGCAATTTCAATCAAATTCCCTCTGAGTTTAAGGTTTTTTCCACAGAACCAGAATTAAAAATTAGATACTCTACTGGAGTTGCAGCTAAAGGCTGTTCATTAATTTTCTTCATACCATTTTTTTTCATATTTGCTGGACATTGCTTCATACTGCTGTTGGGATTATACGATCTGTTAAATCTCCGCTTTTCGGAAGCCATCCAACTTTGGAGTTATAACACTAATAATATTTGGTCTGTGCTGATGTTTTTCGGGATGCTATTTCTTTTAGGGTTCACTTCTTGGGTTTTCGTATGGGGTATTCTGGGAGTCACTCAAATTCATGCTACCCAAGAATCTCTGACAATTATCTATCAACTTCTGAGTATGTCTCATAAAATTTCTGTTTTAGCTACCAACATCAGCTACTTTAATCAATTTCTCAACAGAACTGGTGAGGCTGACTCCTGGGATTTAGAAATTGTTACCAAGCAAAAGCTTTATGCAACAGATATATCATATCCTCGATGGTTTCCCGCCAAATTAATATCAGAAGATGGTTTAATTCGGATGAATTATAAAACAATTAATCTCTATGGACATTCACACCATCATCCTAGTGAATGGTTGGGGAAAGTGCTAGCAGACTTTTATCAAGTTGAGTTTAAATCAACATTTAATAGCAACTCTGCTTAACTCACAACAAACACCTAAAATCTCCTTCAAACTCTCCGACCTCCGTGTTCTCTGTGTTCTCTGTGGTTAGTTATTCCCATCGTAAATTATGTTGAGTTGCGGGAGCAGGGGATAGATAGAAAAAATCACATGAGTTAATAGGATAAATTCTTTTCCCTCTGCGTAACTTTGCGCTGACCTCAGCGAACCTCTGCGTTGAAAAAACTGTTTTTTCGATATTCCATGAAATCTTAAAAATGCTTCCCGAAGTCCCTGAGCCTATTTTATTAACCCAGATTTTTGCCAAGCTTACTTCTTTAGGACGTATTCATAACGTTTCTACAGGCGTTGAACCCTCGTAAATTGGCAAAGGTACTGTACTCTACTATTGACTGTTTTTTAGTCAAAAAAAATGATTTAATAAAACTCTTGTAAATGTCTACATTTTGATGCGTAGCCATCTAATGTTACGTTTTATAACTTTTCAATAACTGCATAACTATTTACCCATGAAACAACGTTTGTCTCACAAAGTCGTATTATCATCTACCTGCGCTCTGCTAATAACAGCCTGTGGAAGTAACTCAGCAAATAATTCCCCAAATAATACTCCCGACACCACAAATACATCTAATACAGTTCCTATCGGTATTGCTGTTGCTCAAACTAGCAATGTGGCGTTGCTAGGTCAAGAGCAAGTCGCTGGGGTGAAAATTGCGGAAAAGTATTTTAATGAAAAAGGTGGCATTAACGGCACACCAATTAAATTAGTATTTCAAGATACATCTGGCGATGAAGCTGGTGCAATAAATGCTTTTCAAAATTTAATTAATAAAGATAAAGTCGTTGGTATTGTCGGCCCTACTTTGTCTCAACAAGCTTTTAGTGCTAACCCTGTAGCCGAACGTGCTAAAGTCCCAGTAGTAGGTCCATCAAATACAGCTAACGGAATACCAGAAATCGGTGATTATGTAGCACGTGTATCCGTACCAGTTTCTATAGTTGCTCCTAATGCTGTAAAAGCGGCACTCAAACAAAATCCTAACATTAAAAAAGTAGCCGTTTTCTTTGCTCAAAATGACGCATTTAGCAAATCAGAAACAGAAATTTTTCAAAAAACTGTTAAAGACCAAGGCTTGGAATTAGCCACAGTTCAAAAGTTTCAAACAACTGACACTGACTTTCAAAGCCAAGCTACAAATGCAATTAATTTAAACCCAGATTTAGTAATTATTTCCGGTTTAGCCGCAGATGGTGGTAACTTAGTTAGACAACTTAGAGAACTAGGTTACAAAGGTTTAATTGTCGGTGGTAATGGAATGAATACATCGAATCTCTTCTCAGTTTGTAAAGCTTTGTGTGATGGTGTATTGATAGCTCAAGCTTACAGTCCAGAACATCCCGGTGAGATTAATGCTGCTTTTCGCAAGGCTTACGTAGATCAATTTAAGAAAGAACCTCCCCAATTTAGCGCACAAGCTTTCGCAGCCGTACAGGTGTATGTAGATGCACTCAAAGCATTAGATAATCAGCGCAAAGTCAATACATTACAGTTACCACAATTGCGAACAGAATTAAATAAGCAAATATTGGCTGGTAAATACAATACACCATTAGGAGAAATTAGTTTTACTCCCATAGGTGAAGTTGTGCAGAAAGATTTTTATGTAGCACAAATTAAAATGGAAAAAGATGGTATTCAGGGTAAGTTTGCATTTTTGAAATAGGGACTGGAAATCAATTCAAAATTCAAAATTTTTGCATTTTGAGTTTTTCTGCCCAATGCCCAATTACGAATTACGTAGGCGTAAGCCTTGCCGCAGCCCATTACGAATTACGAATTAAATCACATGGATTTTAGTTTGTTTCTTCAACAACTATTAAACGGCTTATCTATTGGCAGTGTTTATGCAATTTTTGCTTTGGGTTATACGCTGGTTTATTCCATTTTGGGAATTATCAACTTAGCTCATGGGGCAATTTTTACTCTGGGGGCATATTTTACCTATGCGCTAATGGGGGGTACTTTTGGATTTAATGGCTTGTTGGCTAATGCGACGCTACCGATAAATTTACCATTTGCTATGGCTTTAATTATTGCCAGTAGTTTAGCTGGGTTGGTTGGGGTAGCTATGGAACGCATTGCTTTTCAACCTTTGCGGCGTAAAGGTTCTGACCCTTTACTCACAGTAGTTTCTAGCTTAGGAGTAGGAGTTGTAATTGTAAATTTAATTCAATATTTAGTAGGCGCAGAAAGTTATACATTTCCCGCTAATACTTTTGGGAATTTACCCCCAGCGATTAATTTTGGTAGTGTAGTCAAACCGATTCCTATTCGTAGTGTGCAGTTGATTATTTTTGTGGTGTCGGTGGTAATTGTGGCTATCCTCACCTACTTTATTAATCGTACCAAATATGGTAAAGCGATGCAGGCGATCGCAGAAGATCCAACTACTGCTAGTTTATTGGGTATTGATAGCGATCGCTTTATTGTCTTAACATTCTTCATCAGCAGCTTTCTCGCTGGTTTAGCAGGAACTTTGGTAGCCTCTAGCGTCAGTATTGCAGGCCCTTATTTTGGTATCACCTTCGGGTTGCGGGGTTTGGCGGTGATTGTTTTGGGTGGCTTAGGGAGTATTCCCGGTGCGGTGCTAGGGGGTTTACTCATTGGCGTAGTTGAAGCACTAGTTCCGGCAGAATTTTCTGGGTATAAAGACGCTGTGGCTTTTGGCATTTTATTTGTCATGCTATTAGTAAGACCACAAGGCTTATTAGGTCGTCGGTTTATCCAGAAAGTATGAAGAGTGCTGTTAGCGGTAGCGCGGCGTTTAGCCGGTGCTTTTATTTGACTCATGACTGATTATGGTAAAACTGTTAACTGAGGTATCAAGCTATGACAACATTTACAAAACCAAAATTAACCTTTGAGCAGTTTCTTGATCAATGTCCAGAGGAAGGTTTTTATGAACTTGTTGATGGGGAAATAGTATCAGTACGCTCAACCAGAAATCATGATGATGTCGCTGACTTTGCGGCTGACTCTTTCAAAGATGAAATTAAACGTCTTAATCTAAATTATGTAGTCAAAAACACAGCAGTTTTTAGAACTATAACGGCGAAAGGAATAGAACAAGGTCGTAAGCCTGATGTGAGTGTCATAGATAGAGATTTATGGCGATCAAACCGTTCTGCTTATGCTGCACTTGATCAACCTATTAAGTTAGCTGTAGAGGTGACATCAACTAATTGGGAAGATGACTATATTGATAAATTGGATGAATATCAAAGATTAAGGATTCAAGAATATTGGATTGTAGATTATTTGGCAATTGGTGACAGAAAATATTTAGGTCAGCCTAAAGAGCCAACAGTATTTGTGTTTCTATTAAATGCTGATGGTGAATATGACCGTAATGCTTTTAAAGGTTCTGAGCGCATAATCTCACAAACTTTTCCAGAACTGAAGCTGACAGCAGAACAGATATTAACAGCTTAGATTTCATCCAAGCAAATTAAAATGGCTGAATTTTTCTCTACTTATGGCTCACTAATTGTTTCAATGGTCTTGGGCGCATTACTTGGACTATCATTATATTTACCATTAATGGCTGGACAATTATCTTTAGCTAGCCCTGGATTTTATGCTTTAGGTGGTTATATTGCAGCAATTTTATCAACCAAAGTTTTTACATCTAGTAGTGATTTATTTCCTATTCCTTTCTTATTATTAGAGATGTTAATTGCGGGAGGAATTTCTGGTTTATTGGGTATAGCTGTAGGAATCCCAGCCTTAAGATTGCGGGGAATTTATCTAGCGATCGCTACAATTGCATTTGTAGAAGTTCTGCGTGTTTTTTCCCTAAATTTAGAAATTACAGGCGGTGCGGTAGGAATTTTTGCTATCCCTCAACCATTCCCCACTCAAATTGAATATTTATGGATTGCCTTACCATTACTATTAATTAGTATGGTTTTATTCTACCGTTTAGAACGGGTACGCGTTGGTAGAGCCTTTACTGCAATCCGTGAAGATGAATTAGCAGCCGGAGCAATGGGAATCAACCCCACTTATTATAAAGTTTTAGCATTTACTTTGGGGGCAATTTTAGCGGGAGTCGTGGGTGCAATTAGCGCACATTTTCTCAACACTTGGAATGCAAGACAAGGTACATTTGACGCTAGTATTATTTACTTAACTTTTGTGTTAATTGGTGGTTCAAGAAGTTTTTTAGGTTCAGTGGTAGGTGGTATGGTATTTACAGCCTTACCCGAAATTTTACGCGGTTTAGCTGATACGGGTGGTTTACCTGAGTGGTTAGCGCAATTTCTCCGGGATGGGAGATTAATTATTTTTGGTTTACTGATAGTAATAGGTACTATTTTCTTTCCCCAAGGTTTGATAACTCCTGATATTTTTAAAATAGGTAAAGCGAAAAATAGATAAGGTGACAGGTGACAGTGAAGGGGAAAGTGTTTTTTTCATATTTTGCTAGTTTTCGTCGTTGTGCTATTCGGAGGCTTACATCTTGTTTTGTATCATTTGTTTTATTGAACACCCGATGATTATTGAGAATGGTGCAAAATATTAGTAAGGAGTATTGAACAATACTCAACACTCAATACTCAATCCTCAGCACTCAAAAATGTCCCAAACTATCCAGATAAATAAAAGCAAATCTATTTTAGAAGCCAAGTCAATCACTCGCCGTTTTGGTGGGTTAGTGGCGGTAAATAATGTCTCTTTTACAGTTAATCAACATGAAATTTTTGGGTTAATTGGCCCTAATGGTGCTGGGAAGACAACTCTATTTAATTTAATTACAGCGTTGATTTCCCTTTCTAGTGGGGAATTAAGATATCACGGTCGAGAAATTTCGCACTTACGTTCTTATCAAATTGCTGCTTTAGGTATTGCTCGCACCTTTCAAAATATTCGCTTATTTGGGGAATTATCAGCACTAGAAAATGTGATTATTGCCCGGCATTTGCATACGAATAGTAGTATATTTACAGGTGTTTTAGGCTTACCTCCAGCACCAAGAGAGGAAGTAAAAAGTAGACAGAAAGCTTTAGAATTATTAGAGATGGTGGGATTAAGCGATCGCGCCGCAGAAAAATCTCGAAATTTTGCCTATGGTGATCAGCGTCGCTTAGAAATTGCTCGTGCTTTAGCCTTAGAACCGCAAATATTACTACTCGATGAACCTGCGGCGGGGATGAATCCCAGTGAAAAAGTGCAATTGAGTGATTTTATTCGGGATTTGCGCGATCGCTTCAATTTAACTATTATTCTCATTGAGCATCACGTTCCCTTAGTTATGGGATTATGTGACCGCATTGCTGTACTAGATTTTGGACAATTAATAGCTTTGGGTGAACCATCTGTAGTCAGAAATAACCCGGCTGTGATTGAAGCTTATTTAGGCAATGAATGAGCAATAGTATGATCTTAGTGGACTGACACGACTATAATTATAGATTAGGCGTAGCAAGCGATCGCCTTGTATCTGAGAAATAGTAGTAGACAGTCCCCTTTCCTGTAATAATCATGGGAAAGCGTCCGCTAAGATACTTTCGATTGCTGCCATAGGATAAGTTTCAATTGAGAGCAATAGCAAGCCCCATCACTAATTACTGGTTCGTGTTCAGCTATCCAATCATAAATTTGTGCGGCTTTTACTAATGCCAGTTTTTCTGAGCGATAAAGTTGAGGAGTAGGACAGTAGACTTCGCCATTGATATGTATACCTACAATCTGCCAATAGTCGCTACTTTCACCCTCTGGTATAACTTCTAAAAACCCGTTGCTGTAAGACTCGATTATTCCTATGTTCATCTACAACCATCAAATTTTAAACAAAGGTCACAACATGAAATACCAGTTATCCAAGTGAAAGAAAGCTGGAATCATGAGAGAATGCCATAGCAACCCCTACTAATAATTGTGTGTTCGTAGTCGATGAAAATCTGAATTATTGGTCACTTTTTGGCTAGTTGTCTTAGTGCTATTTTGGGCTTGATAATGAAAGTATTCGTCTCAAAACCAATATCAAAAAAGTAACGTAGCAAAAATTAAAAATTAATCTGTGAGCAAGTGCCAACATATTGCAAAAAATTTATATTGATGTATGTTAGGTTTTGTGACCTCATTCAACATTTCTGCAACTGCCGATGAACGCTGATAAACACCGATATGAAAATGGGCAAGATTTTGTAATTTTAGAGGTGCAAAACCTTGATGTTAATTATGGCGGTATTCAAGCCCTGAAAAAGATTAATTTAACCATTCAAAAGGGTGAGGTAGTTACTTTAATTGGTGCTAATGGTGCAGGTAAAACTACAACATTACGCGCAATATCTAAAATAGTTAATCCTCACAACGGACAAATAATTTATAATGGGCGTAATATTACCCGTTGTCAATGTCATGAAGTGGTAAAGTTAGGTATTGCTCATTGTCCAGAAGGGCGGCGAGTTTTGGCAAAGCAAACGGTGTTAGATAATCTACTTTTGGGTGCTTATATTCGCTCGAATCAAGGTGAAATTAAAGCTGATATTCAAAACCAATTTGAGTTATTTCCTAGGTTAGCCCAACGACGTACTCAACTAGCAGGAACTCTTAGTGGTGGAGAACAACAAATGTTAGCGATCGCTCGTGCTTTAATGAGTAGACCACAACTATTGCTTTTAGATGAGCCGAGTTTAGGTTTAGCACCTGCGATCGTCAAAGAAATATTCTCAATTATTGAAAATTTGCGGGCTACTGGCGTGACTATTTTATTAGTCGAACAAAACGCCAATTTAGCTTTACAAATTGCTGATAGAGGCTATGTTTTAGAAGCTGGTAATATTACCTTAAATGGTGCAGCATCAGAATTAATTAATGATGAGCGAGTGAGAAGAGCTTATTTAGGATAATTATTAAAATCTCCCAAGCAACAGCCTGCTCCTACGCCAGTTTTAGATTTGTTCCCAAGAAACTTGTCTTTTGAGTAAATGTTATACTATCGGCCTGAATTTTTATACCTAGAAATAAATTAAAAATATTACAAAAGGTTACAAAATTTGTCCTATATTGGTTTTGCACCCGTCTTTTCGAGTGTCTATCTTTGTGTGGATGCGAATGGAATTCGCCTGAATATAAGCCATGAGTCAAATAGTTTGGATCGCAAGACACGCCAACCGCCTCGACTTCGTAAACCCCGATTGGTTTCTCACCGCAGAACGACGCTACGATCCACCCCTGTCTGAAGATGGTTTTGTTCAAGCCAAGCAGCTAGCTAGGCGGTTAAAACAAGAAAAAATCACCCATATTTTTGCTTCTCCCTTCCTGCGGACAGTACAAACCGCCAACGCTGTAGCAGAAGTTTTAGATTTGCCAATTAAACTAGAAACAGGATTAAGCGAATGGCTAAACCCTGCTTGGATGTCAGAAGAACCAGAAAAACTCTCAACTCCAGCCCTATCAGCATTATTTCCCAGGATTGATACCAGCTACACGCCCCAAATTGCTGCCAAATATCCCGAAACTCACGAACAGGTACGCGCACGTTCAGCACAAACTGCTAGGTGCTTGGCATCGGAATACTTCCCCCATGATATTTTGCTGGTAGCACATGGGGCTTCTGTACTGGGGGGCGCAATGGGTTTAGTCGGAGACATCGCTAAAACCGAAGTCAAAGCTTCCTTGTGTTCTGTAGTCAAAGTAGTCCGTAGAGAACCAGAATGGTTGCTAGAACTCAAGGGAGATACCACCCATTTAACTCAGGTAGAGGAAGTTATTCGTTTTGCTTGAAATTGGCAATGGCTATTGGGGACTGGGGAATGGAAGAGAGAATGACTATTACTTATTGTCTTCTTACTCATTACTCATTACTCATCACTCATTACTCAGCATCGGCTAAACGCCGCGCTACCGCGAACACAACTCACTTACTGATATTTTTATGACATTGTTACTAGCAGGAGATATTGGCGGTACAAAAACTATTTTGCGTTTGGTGGAAATATCAGACTCATCTGAGTTGCAGACTCTTGGTGAGGAAACTTACCATAGCGGGGATTTTCCTGATTTAGAGCCGATGGTGCAGCAATTTTTACTCAAAGCCAACGCAGGTACACCAGAAAAGGCTTGTTTTGCGATCGCTGGCCCGGTGGTAAACAATACTGCCAAACTCACTAATTTAGCCTGGTTTCTCGATACAGACCGCCTAGCGCAAGAATTGAGTATTCCCCTCATTTCCTTGATTAATGACTTTGCGGCGGTCGGTTATGGCATTTTTGGTTTAAGTAAACAAGACTTGCTGACTTTGCAAGTTGGTAAACACCAATCCGAAGCACCCATTGCCATTATTGGGGCTGGTACTGGCTTAGGACAAGGATTTTTAATCAAACAGGGCAATCACTATCAAGTCTTTCCCTCAGAAGGGGGACACGCTGACTTTGCTCCCCGCAACGAGTTAGAGTTTCAGTTATTGAAATATCTGCTGGATAAACATGATATTCAGCGCGTGTCTGTAGAACGGGTAGTTTCCGGCCAGGGGATTGTCGCCATTTACCAATTTTTGCGCGATCGCTTCCACACCACTGAATCCCCAGAAATAGCCCGAATTGTTCGCACTTGGGAACAAGAAGCCGGACAGTCAGAAAAAAGTGTTGATCCTGGTGCAGCCATCGGTAAAGCTGGAGTCTCAGGAAGCGATCGCCTCTCGGAACAAACCTTACAAATGTTTATCGATGCTTACGGCGCAGAAGCCGGCAATCTCGCCCTCAAACTCTTACCCTATGGCGGCTTATATATGGCTGGTGGGATTGCCCCCAAAATCTTGAATTTGATTCAAACCAGTAACTTTTTGTTGAACTTCACCCAAAAAGGCAGAATGCGCCCTCTCTTAGCAGAAATACCGGTGCATATTATTCTCAATCAACAAGTGGGATTAATCGGTGCGGCTTTGTGTGCTTCTAGGTTATAACAGCTAGCATCATCAGTGATATCTGCAACTGCGAATGCTAAAACTATGACACATAGAGTCTTTTTCCCATTGATTGCTACGGCCTTAATTTGTGGCGGTTCGTTGATTGTAGACGCAAGTCAACCCAAACGTCCGACTGTACCCGCTAAAACTTCCGTGTCGCCGAAAAAACCACCTGTTACCAAACCAGTACAGCCACAATGGAAGTTATTCACAGCCCCAGACGGACGTTTTACTGTGTTAATGCCAGGAATGCCTAAAAAGGAATCCCAAACTCAAAAAACCTATATGGGGGAAATAGAACTAGAAATATTTTCTGCCCAACCACCCAAGCAGGAAGTAGCCTATCTAGTGGTTTCTAATGAATTTCCTCATAGTTACGGGCAAATGACCAACCCTCAAGAAATCTTGAATAACGTCCAGGAGATGGCGTTAAAAACAACTCAAAGTAACTTAATTAGTCAGCGCAATATCCGTAGTTCTAACGGTCATCCCGGAAAAGAATTTGCCTACATTAATGTTGGCGGCAAAATCACCAGAACCAGAATCTACGTTGCTGAAGGACGTTTATATCAAGTAATGGCAATAACTACAAGGAAACAGCAGAAAAACTTAGCGAAAACCATTACAGGATACCTAAATTCTTTTCATATAGTTCTGAAAAGGTGAGTTGATTATACAACTTTTTCTCAAACTTAACCCCCAACTCCTTCCCTGGTAGTGAAGGAGTTGGGGGTGCGATCTCTTTTCCCAATGCAACCTTAATAAATCTTTCCTCAAGCGATCGATCATCATCATTTATTCTACTAAACTAAACCAAATTAATTATGCTAAACTATTACCTATTCCCATAATTCAAGTTTCTAAATCCTTAATTGCCTTTTGAATTTCCATCAATTTTGCTCATAAATAACCATCGCTTCAGCTAAGACTTGGTCACGAAAATAACAACTTAAATCTGCTGAAGTTCTTAAATCTATCTGGCGATTTATTATACTTGATAACTCATCTTGCATCGAAATAATAGCTAAACCAGGAGTTTTTCCCGGTTCAAATTCTACTAAAACATCAACATCACTTTCTCTTGTAAAATCATCTCTTAATACTGAACCAAATAAAGACAACTTACAGATCGAGTGCCGTTGACAAAATTGTTTAATTTCTTCTTGAGATAAATTAATAGGAAGAGTTTTTTGTTTCATAGTTAAAACTCCTGATTGTTAATTTTATCTCCATGATAACTGGAGTCTAGACTAATAGTTGCCTCAAAAGGCAATGCCTGCGGCGGGCATTGCCATTCCACTTTGCCAATAACGTATATGTTACACTCCACAAGTCTGAGGCAATCGCAACCGCCGGGCTATATATCGCCAATTTCCTGACTCATGCTCAAGACGCATATTTACCCTATATCCACAAAGTTTGCAACATCACCCCAGATATCCGGTAATGTAGTATCTACATAATTATTAGCTACTTCATACCACCTGCTGCAACCATGTCAGAGTATCCTACTCTCCCCACAACAAAACCCCAAAATCCTAATTTTTCCTCTGGCCCCTGTGCCAAGCATCCTGGCTGGTCTGTTACTAATTTGCAAAACGCTTGTTTAGGTCGTTCCCACAGATCGGAAGATGGTAAAGCCAAATTAGCAGCCGTAATTGAACGTTCCAAACAAATTCTCGGTCTTCCTGCTGATTATCGCTTGGGTATTGTTCCTGCTTCCGATACTGGTGCTGTCGAAATGGCGTTATGGTCATTACTGGGACAAAGACCCCTTGACATCCTAGCTTGGGAAAGTTTTGGTCAAGAATGGGTTAAAGATGTCGTAGATGAGTTGAAATTGCCCGATGTGCGCTTGATGAAAGCACCCTATGGCAACTTGCCCAATTTAGAAGAAGTTGACTTTAGCCATGATGTCGTGTTTTTGTGGAATGGCACAACTTCCGGTGTGAGAGTTCCCAATGGTGATTGGATTCCAGATGACCGTGAAGGACTAACCATTTGTGATGCCACTTCTGCGGTGTTTGCAATGGATATACCTTGGGAAAAAATCGATGTGCTAACCTATTCTTGGCAAAAAGTCTTAGGTGGGGAAGCACAGCATGGTGTGGTTGTTCTCTCGCCCCGCGCCGTAGAAAGACTGGAAAGTTATCAACCAGCTTGGCCGATACCCAAAATTTTCCGTTTATCCCAAAAAGGCAAGTTAATTGAAGGCATTTTTAAAGGAGATACCATCAATACACCATCAATGTTGTGTGTAGAAGATGCCCTAGATGCCTTAATTTGGGCAGAAAGTATTGGAGGACTTTCTGGCTTGATTAGTCGTAGTGAAGCCAATTTAGCGGCAATTAGCAAATGGGTTGAACAAAGCAGTTGGGCAGACTTCTTGGCAGATAAACCAGAAACTCGTTCTTGTACTTCCATCTGCTTAAAAATAGTTGACGCAAGTTTTGCTAGCCTCAGTCCAGAAGACCAAGCAAAATTCGCCAAGAAAATGGCGAAACTTTTAGAAAAGCAACAAGTAGCTTACGATATTGCCCCTTATCGTTCTGCACCTCCCGGACTCAGAATTTGGGGCGGAGCTACGGTAGAAACTACAGATATTGAAGCCTTACTTCCTTGGTTAGATTGGGCATACGCTACCTTGAAAACTGAGTTTGCTGCGGTAGCTTAAAGTAATTCGTAATTCGTAATTCGTAATTCGTAATTAAGAGTTACAAATTACGAATTATAATTCTTCTACACACTTATAAATTGCAGCCAAAACCTTCAGAACTCTCAGAAAAAGTAACTAATTCTAAGAAGTCTGGATTAGCTAAAAACTGCTTTGCTGCTAATAATCCGGCTACGCTCCAAGTTTGATTGATTCTGGCTTCTTTGCCAATCAAACGACCATTGTTGCCATCGTAGTATTCGGGGAATTTATCCTGGGTTAAACGACTTTCGGCGATCGCGATCGCTTCTTGGGCTAGTTCTACTCTGCCGGTTTTTAGTGCCGCAGCTGTAAATAACCACAGTAATACCGGCCAATTACCACCATTATGATAAGACCAAGCGATGTTTTTGGGATCACATCCTGTGACAATTCGCCACTCTAAACCTTCTATAGCCGGATAGCAAATTTTCACAGGCATATAGCCAATTAAGTCTTGCCAGCGATGCACAAATAAATTCATGATGCTTTGAGATTCTTTTTCGCTAGCTAAAGAAGTTAAAATCGCCATCAAATTACCCAAGGCAAAAAAGCGAAAATCCATCCGTCCTGGCCCCAAATTCCCGGCTAAATAGCCACTACTTTCGGGTAGCCACTCAATTACCCAATCAGGAATTGATTCTGAGTAGATATTGAATTTATTAGCAACTTCTTTACCAAATTCATTTCCTTTGTAACGGTAAATTTCTCTTAACCTTTTCAGGTCTACCCAGTAATAATTGCAGATGTGATAGTGCAAAGCACCCAATCTACCATTAACTTTATCGAGATACTGTCCCCCATCTCCATCGGGTAAGAGTAACTCACGAGAAGCCCGCATAGCTGCGTAGAATAACACCTGAATTTCTAAAGGGTGTTCGTAGACTCCCATACGGCGGTCAATCATAAATGCGCCATCGGGAACTAACATTGTGGGGTACATGGCAAACCGATGTACCAGGCAAAGATCCAAAATTAGCTTGATCCCAGCTTGAAATTGTGGCTGACGGGCTAATTCTAAGTCCCCTGTAGCTTTTTCATAAGCACGCAGCAACAGAATCCACCAAAGACAAGAATCTATGGGAGGAACGCGTGCGATCGCTTGTTCACCAAAATCAGCAATTAAATATTCCTCGCTACCATTGGATTCTACTTTAAAACTTGCAGGCATCAATCCCGAACCAGGTTGAAAGCAATCCATCTGCTTTTCATGGCTCTGTAATTTCAGTGTCTCCACTAAAAAGTTACGGACAATTTCTGCTTTACCTTCCATGAGAAATACTAAAGCAGAAGGAATAAAATCGCGGAGGAAACACTGGTCATAGTTGAGTGCATCCAAATCAGGATCGTGAGCCGCTACAGTCCCAATAGGTTTTCCCTTGTAATAAATTATGGATTCTTCTAGGAGTCGCCAAGCTTCTGTTTGCTGGAGATTTTTTTGATTGATTGTGGAAGTTTTCATAAGCACTTAGTTCTATTACTACTCTCAAATCCATCTTGGAAAGCACAGCAAATCAACTCTCAAGCTGACCAAAGATGAAAGCAAATCAGATAAATCTCAAGAAACTGCTGCTATTTCTTCTGAACTACTAACACGCTAAAAAACATGACTTTTAGCAGTTGCCTTACGGGTTAAAGTCTGCGGTGGAATAACCTTAGAGTATGGTTTTGGGGAGTATTTGCGACAATATTTACTTTGATGAGGCATTTTTACCGGCGATCGCCTAATTAATCTCTGAACTTACGCCGTAATCTTGGATGTGCCTTCTTTTTTACCCTATCATATATTTCTCTGCACTTAGTTAGCATTAACTACAATTAGATATTAGAAAATAGTAAGTAGTCAAACATAATTAGGATCGCAATAATTTTCACTACTTCTTTTTCAATAAGATCTGGATAAGATAACTTGCCAAAATAATAAAACCTTTAGAGGCGTTGCAATGCAACGTCTCTACCTACAGATAATTCAGAACACTGTCAACGCACTGCGATCGCTAACAGTAATCAGCGCAAATTAGTCGGTATTTGTTTTGGAATCACCCAATAGTAAATAGTTTTGCCATCCACTTGTAGTGTCTTTTCCGGCTTCCAGTCACCCATATCAAAAGCGTGAGATACAACCCTAGTACCGGGCTGGAGTTCTTTAAATAGCTTAGGACGTAGTTTAAGATTGATTTCAGGTAACAGGTAGAGGGTAACTACTGTCGCATCACTCAAATCAGTGTTAAATAGGTCTTGCTGAATAAACTTTACCCGATCAGTAACTCCAGCTTGTTGGGCATTGATGTTAGCTTCTTGGATGCGTTCTGGATTAATATCTATCCCAATCCCTCTTGTGCCGAACTTTTGAGCAGCTGTATTCACAATCCTACCGTCACCACTGCCTAAGTCATAAACCAAATCATCTTTATTTACTTGTGCCACTTCTAACATTGCGTCTACTACAGGTTGTGGTGTTGGCACATAGGGAACATCCGCAGGGCGTTCTTGGGGTTCTGTGGGAGCTAGTGTTTGAGTCTGACCTGTCAATGTTGGTGAAGAAGGCGTTGCTTCTGTTTCTAAGTTCTGTGCTGTGGTTGTGCATCCAACAAGACCCACATTGGCAATACTAACCCCTGTGACTAGGATAAGTAGCATTCTTTGCAAGTTCATGAATAATCCTCCAATTGAACTGTTCATTGATTTAAGTTCTACCTTGGTGGTAGCGATTCCAAACCAAAAACGGAATACCTGCTGCTACTACCAAAACACCAGCAATTGCGCCTACATTTGTGTAGACGAAGCTGGAGTAAAGCAAATAGCCACAGACGACACAAAAAAGTATCGGTGTGACAGGATACAATGGCACACGAAATGGGCGAGTAATGTTTGGTTCTTGGTATCGCAGTACAATCAGAGATATGCCGGAAAGCAAGAAAAAGAACCAAAATACAGGTGCGGTGTAATCCACCATTGTTTCAAACCCTTTACGGGTAAATGTGCCTAATAGAACCAGTCCCAAGGCGATCGCCGCCTGCACCAGCAATGCCGAACCAGGAGTGCTAGAGAGTTGTTGCCAACTTCCCATAAAACCAAACAACGAAAAATCTTTACCAAGAGCGTAATTAGTCCGCGCTCCTGTGAAAATGGTAGCGTTGATTGCCCCCAAGGTGGAAATTGCAATTAAAAAGCTAATAAACAACGCTCCTGGTTCGCCGGCAACAGAGCGCATTAAATCTGCGGCGACTGCTTCTGATTGCGCCATGTTGGCTAATCCTAATCCCCGCAGGTAAGCCCAATTGATTAATAAGTAAATGGCGGTAATAATGCCAATACTCCACAATAGCGATCGCAATATATTGCGCTGTCTATTTTGGATTTCTGCGGAAATGTATGCCGCTTCGTTCCAACCGCCATAAGACAACAGCACAAACACCATCGCTAGCCCCCAATTACCTGATGAGGTAGATTCTACCGTCACCACAGAATTGTTTGTAGCACTCAGTCCAAACATGACTACTAGTAACAAACCTAAAACTTTAGCCACAGATAGTAAGTTTTGCGTCCACTTACCTTGTCTCAAACCAAAAATATTTAAGGCTGTTAGGAGAGCAATTACACCTGCTGCATAGACAGAAGATGAATATGAACCAATTCGCCACAATTGCGAGGCATAATCACCAAAAACGAAGGCTAATAGAGCAATAGAACCAGTTTGAATGACTGTTAGCCGCGCCCAGGCAAATAAAAATGCGATCGCACGTCCAAATGCACGCTTGAGATAGAAATAGACACCGCCAACATCAGGATAGGTTGTTGCCAACTCTGCATAGCACAATGCGCCAATTATAGATACCAAGCCACCAGCTAGCCATAACATCAGTACAGCCAGATCATTCCCGGCTTGATTTGCCACCAATGCCGGAGTTTGAAAAATCCCTGCACCAATCACAATCCCTACAATTAAAGCAACTGCGTCGGGTAATCTTAACAATTGCCTAGGTGACACAACATTTTTACCCTGTCCCTCCTCCACTACAATGTTTTCTATAGGTCTACTCACATTAGCTCCTTACTAATTTGAACTTTAAGAGTGTCAGTAAAAACCATTACACTCTACCTTCGTTAAAAGTTTTTTGGTCTAATTTTTCTGGATGTACAAACATGAGTATTCAGTAACTACCCTGATAATTTTTTAATTAATTATCGGGTGTTACTACAGGCTTTCCATGTTTGGTTAATCAGAAGTAAATGGGACTGAGGAGTAATCTATTTGGTGTGGGTAAGAAAGACGTGATTTATTAGTCCCATTTATTAATTTTGAGCAAAAAATGTGACCAAAAAGTGACAAAAAGAAAATAACGTCGTACACAGTAGCAGAACTTAGGCAAAAACTCTCTCAAACCCTTATTTCTCTGTGTTCTCTGCGGTATGCGCTACACAAAGGTTATTCAGTAATTTGTGCGTAAGTCCTAAGTAGTTCTAATTGTGCTGGATTATCTTTGACCAAAATCATTTGCATTGTTCATGTTTATATCAATTTTCTCTGTTTCTTGCAGTATAAAAAATAACTTATAAAAACTTCTATTACTGGTAAAATTTATCACAACCTAGAGAATGATTAACACAATTGCAGGCTTAGAATATGTGTAAGATTTTGCTTACTAGCACTGAAGGAACACGGGGAAAGGTGACAAGATAGGAGAAAAATATCTGTTTGTTTCATTCTTAAGAGGTGCTGCGATCGCTCCTAAGTATGAAGTTTTGTTTAAAATCTCATACTAGGTAGAAGTAAAATATCTACAAGTTCGCCTACTACTAAACCAGTAGTTGCTAAAACAGTTAGAATCCAAAAGGAATCTGCCTTGTTGAAGCCTGCAAACCTCATTTCTAAATCAGCTAAAAGTGTGCTAGCTACAGGGATAAGAAAAAGACTAAATAATAATGACCAAGTAGCGACTAAGGCAATTGAGATACTTAACACTAAAATTACCACTAAAGTTCTAGAACCCAAGGATACTAAACGTTCTAACCAAGTGATACTTTTACGGACTACAGCTATGGCGATCGTGGCCACAAAACCTCCCACTAACCAAATAATGTGATGTGCCGCCAGATACCATCCTAAAAAAGCATAAGCTAGCCACAGCAAGATTAGAGGCATAAAGGGAATTCTGTGATTAGATTCTAAATTGATCTTTTCCATACTTTAACTTCATATAAGTGTTAATATTTACGCTACCTATTCTTTTGCAGAAAAGATAATTACTTTTACACTTAGATGTAGCAAATTTTTCAGGAAAATCCTCGACTGTAAGGAAAAGTTAATTATATTTATATTAATTTTTTCTAATTACTTAGTAACTCTATGTATTTAGGGATAATTTCGAGAAATTCGTGAGTGGGGAGTAGGGGAAAAAAATCCCCTTCCCTTTCACCTGTCACCTACCTATCTTCCTAACGAATAGCGGCTCGCTTGTCTATTTCCGCCCAATTCACGACATTCCACCAATTGTTCAAATACTCTGGGCGACGGTTGCGATATCTCAGATAATAGGCGTGTTCCCAGACATCATTCCCCATAATTGGATATAACCCTTCCATAATGGGACTATCCTGATTAGCAGTAGTCATAATCTGGAGTTGGCCTTGGGGGTTACGCACTAACCAAACCCAACCACTACCAAAACGACTAGCACCGGCTGCATTAAATTGCGTTTTAAAAGCATCAAAACTGCCAAAAGTTTGGTTAATTTCTTCGGCTAGTTTTCCTGTTGGTTGTCCACCACCATCGGGACTCATGATTTGCCAGAAAATAGTGTGATTCAAGTGTCCCCCACCATTATTTCGCACTTTTGTCCGAATATCTTCAGGTACACTGTCCAAATCCCTCAGTAAGGCTTCAACACTTCTTTTTTGCAAATTTGGGTACTTTTTTAGGGCATCATTTAGATTATTGACATAGCTAGCGTGATGGGCATCATGATGCAGTTTCATGGTTTCTGCATCAATAGCTTGGCTCAAAGCCGTGTAATCATAGGGCAATGGCGGCAACTTGGCAGGAGAAGCACTTAACTCTTTATCAGGGTAAGCGACAGGTAAAGAAGACTTAATAGTCGGTTCTGTGGTATTGACAGACTGTGACTCAGCTATTGGCATTGTTCCACAAGCAACAAGCAAAATTGCTGACAACAACAAAGCAAATGTCTTTTGCAAAAATTGAAACATAAACTATCACCTCAAAATTCATATTGCAAGATGAAATAAGACCAATCAATAAATTCCAGCATTTTGTGTGGATGGAATTAATCTGTGCTAGAGCTATATAGCGTTTCTCATTTTAGTGAGGTACATCTCTTTAAGGTCAAGGACTAGAGGTGAAATTGTACCTCATTTAATGGGGAACTGCTATAGAAGCAAGTAAAGCACTACTCAAAAACATCTTCAGCGAAAATCTTATACTAAAAATGCTGCTAACACCAAGATATTTTTTTCAATTCAAGAAATAATACTTTATTCTTACCTTTCCTAATAGGTATTTTTTGAAGATAAAAATTTTAATTATTAATGAATTTTATTTCCTCATGATTAAGTTTTTTAATAAATAGGATTATGTTTATTTTTTCAATTAAATTAATTTTGTTATCCCAGTGAATTCTAGCATAAAAACATATTTACAAAATTTAAGTCTTTAATATATTCCTTTGGATATAAAGACAAAATTTACAAGCAAAACTATTGGCAGAGACAGGAGGATTTTTCTTTTGTTAAACATATAATTGAGTCATCAATAAGGCTTTAGCTGGAAGTTAAGTTACTAAAATAACTATGTTACTGTCAGCATAGATTAGTCCTAAAACAGCTATTACCAATTTAATAGAGTGCCATTAATAGTCAAGGATTCATTTGAATTGTGGCAGATATCCACTTTAGCCTCTATTTTTTAACTGCCTCCTAATTTAATAAGGAAATATATCTGTTATTTTAGGACAGATAACTTGGTAAAAATATCAATTTGCTCAATATATATAGCCAAGGATATGTAATATGTTTGTTGATCAAGTATCGCAAAACCAATTAGCCCTAAGTCAAAATATTGCCCAGGCAACTCGCAGTGAGATCAAAACTAAGCAATCACCAACTAATAATTTAGAGATTCCTGAAATAGCTATATCTCTAACCCCTATTGGTTTGGTTTTTAGCTGGGTCATCTTCTTTATAATTTTGCGAAAAATTCGGACTATTTTAGAAGACAAGATGGTTGGCACAGTTAAAAGCTCGCATCAATTACCTTGCAAAAAATGCAAATTTTATTCCAATAATCATTATCTAAAATGTGCTGTAAACCCTGGGATTGTGATGACAGAGGATGCTAAAGATTGTTCTGAATACTCGCTTGAAAAAGATCATAAATTCTCTGCTAAAAATCTTTTTCACTAATAGCTTATTAGTAGTCTATGACTGGACACATTCAAGTTAAGCAACTTTCCCAAACTCTTGCCGTCGCTGTAGCCAGTTCGCTATATCATTGGTGGTAATGATGCCGGTGAGTAAATCATCTTGAGTGACTAGCACTCGTCGCACCCCTGATGTTTGCATTTTTTCGAGTATCTGAGACATTTGTTCTTCTGGACGCGCACTTATCCCCTGTTCTGTAGGAATCATCGCCTCTTGAACAGTACGGTATATCCATTCTTCTCGCGGGATATCCTTAACTTTATTTAAAGTAATAATCCCTATTGGTTTACTGTCTTGCATGACGGGAAAAGAATGATAACGGCGACTGAGGAAATATTTATCTACTAATTCCTGGAGTGTTAAGTCGCCATCTACTGTCTCTGGATAGGGTGTCATAACTTCTCTGGCTCGTACTCCTTGTAAACTGGTACGTAGCAAGATTTCTTCATAACTAGCTTCAGCCGCAGTGTAGAGAAACCAACCAATTAGAACAAACCAGAGTCCGCCTAAAACCGCACCACCAAATGTCTGCAATAAACCCAGAAAAATCAGTAAATAAGCTAGCAATTTACCGCCTGTAGAGGCAATTTGTGTAGCTTTTTTCAGGTTGCCGGTGTATTTCCACACTAGAGAACGGAAGACACGACCACCATCTAAAGGAAACCCTGGTAACATATTAAAGATAGCCAGGATAAGGTTAATGGATGCTAAGTAAGAAGTAACACCATTAATTACCACACTCCAACCTGCATTTCGGCCAATATACCAGAGCAAGCCAAATAGGGCAGACAGTACCAAACTAGTAACAGGCCCAATGACGGCTATTTGAAACTCATCGCCTGGAGTTTCCGCATCCATTCGAGTTCGGGAAACTCCACCAAAGATAAATAGAGTAATCCCCTCAACAGGAATTCCTTTTGACCTAGCTACAAAAGAGTGGGAAAGTTCATGAGCTAGTAACGATGCAAAGAACAGTAATGTTGCTACTATGCCCATGCCAAAGTAAGTAGTATTGTCAAGTCCGGGATAATTAGCAGGAAATAAACCTGCGCCTAGAGTCCACAGGACAAGAAAGAAAATTACCAACCAAGACAAATCTATTCGGATTTCAAAACCGAAGATAGAACCTAAGCGAAAACCTTGCATAATTTGCTTTTATTTGAGCGCAAAAGATCATCGAAGTCACCAAAAGCTTAGAAAATGATCATTATTGCTGCCTCTAGCAAACGATAGAGTCCTGTGTATCAAAGGAAAGAACTGCAAATAGGAACTGGCAATTAAATTGACCTACTAGTTTGTAGTAAGGACTTTAGTCCTTATTTTTCTAAGAGGTTGTTTGAAAAGTCTGTTTCTTTGTCATGTTGTAGCTTGCTTTGCTACGCAACGCTACCGCAAACTCCGCAAGAGTATTTTCAAATATGCTCTAAGGACTAAAGTCCTTACTACGAACTGTTAAAACTAAACCCCTGCACCGGAATTGAGTTGGAGTAATAACCAAGTTAAATACGTCCCGAATGGCCCCCAAAGTGCGTAGGGAAGGAATAGCCAAGCGGCTTTTTGAGAAATTGGCTTAACTACAAAAGCGAGAATGTAGACCAAAAGCGTGGCTAATCCACCGAGAATTATTCCTCCTGTGAGGCTTTTTAGTTCTACTACAACGGGACTGTAGGCGGAAGTGAGGATAGCAACTAATGCGTAAATAGCCATCAAAAGCCAAGGACGAGAACCTTGTCTAGTTTTTTTCTCCCAAACAATAATGGCTGAGATGGTGAGACACGCCCAAATTAAAGTCCAAATAAACGGGATGAGAAATTCAAAGGTCAACCAGTTAGGACGTTGCAAATTTTGAAACCAAGGGTCGCGCAGTGAGGTAAACAGGCTACCGCCAAAAAATAATGCTGCTGAAACTGCTGTAATAATCCATCTAGCTTTCACAATGGTTTCCTGTCATGGTGGCTGATATTTGCAGTTTAACTTGGGTTTGACAGATTGCACCTCTCATTAGTCAAGATGTGTGTACAAACCATATCTGTATTGTGGATTGGTGATAAAGGGTTTCATCAAATTTATAATGCAGCTAATACGCATAATAACTTATGGGATCGCTGATAATATAACCGTAGAAGATAAGTATTTTCCCTGTTATCAATTATTAAGGATTAACTATGGACCCTATCTCTCTGGTTATTGCTGCTTTAGGTGCTGGGGCGATCGCAGCTGCTAAGGATACCGCAGGAGTCGCAGTTAAAGATGCCTATCAGGGTTTGAAAGCCTTGATTAAGAAGAAATTTGAAAGTGAACCAAAAGCACAAATGGTTCTGGAAGAACACGAAACAGATCCTGAAACCTATGAAGCACCACTTAAAAAGAAATTAGCTGAAGCTGGTATTGATAAAGATGAGGAAATTATTAAGTTAGCGCAGGAATTACTCAAACAAGAAAAACCGGAAGAGTCAGCAGCAGGTAAATTTAATACGGTATTTCAAGGAGAAGTTAAAGGCGTTCAGATTGGCGATCGCAACACACAAACAAATACATTTTAACTAACAGCCGCTAGGGTATCTCAATGAACCACGCAGAGTTTCAAGGAGAAGTTAAGGGCGCGCAGATAGGCGATCACAACATTATCTACAACTATTTCTACTACAGAGAAGAAATCAAACCTATATCTGTTGATGTTGCTGACGAATATCTGCCTTGTCCTTATCGGGGGTTGTTTCATTTTGGCCCAAATGATGCGGATGTGTTTTTTGGGCGGGAAATTTTTATAGAAGAACTTTATGGTGCAACTAAAACCCATAATTTTATTCCGCTACTGGGTGCATCAGGAAGCGGTAAATCTTCGGTGGTATTAGCGGGATTAGTTCCAAAGTTGCAAAAGGAAGGTCATTGGCAGTTTACTCACTTTCGTCCTGGTGCTGATCCTTTCCATGCTCTAGCTGTAGCTTTAGTTCCACTGTATACGCTTAATTTAGATAAAACTGACCAAATTGCCCAAGCCCGAAAGATGGCTGGTTACTTGCAAGATGGCTCTGTGCTGATATCAGACGTTTTTGCAACAATTAGGCAAAATCACCCTAATGATCGGGTGCTATTGATTGCTGATCAATTTGAAGAAATTTATACCCTGTGTCACAATCAGGAAATTCGCCGTCAGTTTATTGATTGTTTATTAGCCAGTTTAAAAACTCCGACTGCTTTGTCTGCATCCGCAACGGTGTGGGTAACGACAATGCGAGCAGATTTTCTGGGCAATGCTCTCTCCTATCGTCCCTTTGCTGATGTTTTGCAAAATGCCGACTTAAAACTGGGGCCGATGAATCGAGAGGAACTCACACAAGTCATTGAAAAACCTATCGAAAAATTAGGGGTGACATTTGAAGCAGGGTTGGTAGAACGCATTTTAGATGATGTGAAAAATCAACCAGGAAATTTACCTTTGCTAGAGTTTGCGTTAACAGAGTTGTGGAACAAGCAAACAGGTAAACAATTAACTCACAAAATCTATGAAGAAATTGGTCAAGTAGAAGGTGCGTTAGCTCGCCATGCAGATGAGAAATATGGCAACTTGACAGATGATGAGAAAGAAAAAGTCCGGCGGATTTTTATTCAATTGGTGCGTCCGGGTGAGGGAGCAGAAGATACCCGACGCGTGGCGATGAAGGCGGAATTGGGGGAGCAAAGCTGGGATTTGGTCAAACAATTAGCTGATGCTCGGTTGGTGGTGACAAGTCGCAATGCTACCAGTCAAGAAACAGTAGAAGTAGTCCATGAAGCTTTGATTCGCAATTGGGGAGAACTGCGCGAATGGATGAATAAAGACCGCGTTTTTAGGGCTTGGCAAGAGCGACTGCGGTCAGCAAAGGGACAATGGGAAACAACGCAGCGAGATTCTGGTTCATTGTTGCGGGGTGCAGCTTTAGCGGAAGCAGAAGAAAAACTCAAGGAACGCCCAGGAGACTTGAGTGATGAGACAGAATTTATTAAGCAAAGTATCCAAGAAGGAGAACGTCTTAAACAAGTTGAAGCAGCCCGCAGGAAACGCGAAATCAGAACCGCCTGGGGCATTGCGGCGGGTTCGTTGGTGGCAATGGTAATTAGCGGTGGATTGGGCTTGACGGCATGGAATCAGACTAAGCAAGCAGAAATCAATCTAGCTGAATCTCTTGGTAGATATTCTTTGTCTCTATTTAATGAAAATAAACAATTAGAGGCTTTTATCCCAGCAATCAGGGCAGGAAAAATCCTGCAAAGCCAACATACAAATAACGTAGAGGTAATGAATGCCTTGCAGAAAGTCTATTTTCCAGGAAGAGAACGCAACCGCTTGGAAGGCCATAGTAGTTCTGTCGTTAGCGTAAGTTTTAGCCCGGACGGCAAGACATTGGCTTCTGGCAGTCTTGACAACACAATCAAACTCTGGAATCTAGAGACAGGAAAGGAAATCCGCACTCTCACCGGGCATAGTAACCCTGTCTGGAGCGTGAGTTTTAGCCAGGATGGCAAGACATTGGCTTCTGGCAGTGGTGAT
>NZ_JAYGGZ010000034.1:66704-75044 GCF_034931465.1 Anabaena sp. UHCC 0399
AGCGTGAGTTTTAGCCCGGACAGCAAGACATTGGCTTCTGGCAGTGGTGACAAGACAATCAAACTCTGGAATCTAGAGACAGGCAACCAAATCCGCACTCTCCCCGGGCATAGTGACTATGTCTTCAGCGTGAGTTGGAGCGCCGACAGCAAGACATTGGTTTCTGGCAGTAATGACAACACAATCAAACTCTGGAATCTGGACACAGGAAAAGAAATCCGCACCCTCACTGGGCATAGTGACTATGTCAATAGCGTGAGTTTTGGCCCGGACGGCAAGACATTGGCTTCTGGCAGTGGTGACAGGACAATCAAACTCTGGAATCTAGAGACAGGAAAAGAAATCCTCACTCTCACTGGGCATAGTAATGGTGTCCCTAGCGTGAGTTTTAGCCCGGACGGCAAAACATTGGCTTCTGGCAGTTTTGACAAGACAATTAAACTCTGGAATCTAGAGACAAGCAAGGAAATCCGCACTTTCTCCGGGCATAGTAGCTCTGTCATTTATGTGAGTTTCAGCCTCGACGGCAAGACATTGGCTTCCGGCAGTGAAGACAAGACAATCAAACTCTGGAATCTTCCAGACTTGGAGTTAGACCCTTTAATACGGAACAATTGCAATTTTGTACGCGGTTATTTAGAGAATAATCCTGATGTCAGCGAGAGTGACAGGCACTTGTGTGATGGTATTGGCAGCAAGTAAGAGGCAGGGGGCAGGGGGAAAAGGGTTTGAGGCTTTGTGCTTTGGGGGAATATTAAAGGCGATACTCTTTCAGAGTCACTCCGTGAACGCGCTGTAAAAAAACTTGAGGGGCGATCGCACTTTGGGGAAGAATGCGATTGATATACTGAGAATAACTTTTAGAGAGGGCGATAGATTCTCACGCGAGAATAGTTAATTAAAAAACTAACAAATCCTCTCTAGGTAATTTTCTAGGATATATCTAATATGGTAAATCTCAATTATGCCAATAATCCCAATAATGATTCTATGGGTGCAGTTCGCATCAAAGTTAAACTAACAAATGCCATAGACGAAGCTCTTGTGAGTCGAGGAATGCTCAATCCCAATATGTTGCGCTTATGTGAAACTGAAGCACTAGTGGATACTGGCGCAGTGCGTACCGTTTTGCCTATGTCGATTGTACAGCAGTTAGGTTTGAGAATCCGAGGTCAGCAGGTTGCGGAATATGCTAACGGTATGGAAGAATCTATCGGCGTAACAGAACCTGTAATTATAGAATTAGAAGGGAGAGAAACTACTGAAGCTACATTAGTTACAGGAAATATTGTGCTGATTGGGCAAACAGTATTGGAAACGCTAGATTTATTAGTAGATTGTAAAAATCAGCAACTTGTACCAAATCCTGAGCATCCCAACTATCCCGTCATGAGAATCTAGCATCAATTCCCAATTAAGAAAAAAAAGTAGGTTGGGTTGACGTTAGGAAACCCAACATTTCCGAGGGATTTGTTGGGTTTCACTTTGCTTAACCCAACCTACATTAGCCTTAGTTTTAGCCTTATCTGAACCGTATTTATATACCCTGGTTAAAAACGCGGGGGTTTTACGCATCACAACTCGTAACTTTTATCTTCCCTGAAATTACTTCAATCTTCCCTGAAGTTACTTCCGCTTTCCTTGAAGTTATTTGCAACTTCCCTGAAGTTACTTCCGCCTTCCCTGAAGTTATTTGCGCTTTTCCCTTTAAGTGTTTTGCTTAGTCTGTAGCAGCTTTTGCCTTGACGTTAAGTAGTTAATCTTTAGATTTTTTCATAAAAATCAACAATTTTACGTATGACAACGCCTTAAACAATTGTCCACTATAGAGTTAGGGTCAATTTGGAAGATGAGTATTAAATATGGCAAGACAAAAACGCAATTCACGTATGCTTGATAAAGCTGAGATACGTCTAGCAAGCATTAAATCTATTAGTCCAACTCTAGATGTAGGAGAGGGGTTGACGGTTCAAGATTATACCAAGAAAATTGAAAGCCTCAGAAAATCTCTGGAAGCATACAATACCACCCTCTCCACTATTGACGTTTTATTAACTCAGATTGTCGAATATGAACAAGATTTAGCAGACTATTCTGAAAATATTTTACGTGGTATTGCTTATAAGTTTGGTAATAATAGCCATGAGTACCAAATGGCTGGAGGTACGCGAAAGAGCGATGTCTACGACGGGCTATGCCTACGCAAACGTGCTATGCGTCAAAAGGCGGTTTTGACTGCTATCTCAAGATAAGAATACAGTAAAATTTATTACCCAGAGTCCCGACTGCTATAAAAAGTCGGGATTTAAATTTAGGCAATATGCGATCGCACCTATCACTATGATCATAAGGTGTAGATTGGGTTGAGGAACGAAACCTAACACCCCATAGCCGGAATTACTACGGAAATGGTCTTAAAAATAACTGGGTAACATAGTAAGTATTACCTTCTCGCCAAACTCCCACACCTGTTTCCGTAAACACTGGACGCAGAATATTTTCTCGGTGTCCGGGACTTTTCATCCAGCCTTCAATGGCTGCTGGTACTGGTCTAGGTACATTCTGACTTTTGAATAAGTTCTCACCCACAACTGAATAAAGAATACCGTCTCTCGTAACTCTTTCTTGTGGTGTGCTACCGTCAGCACCAGTATGGCTAAAAAAGTTTTGTTCTGCCATTTGGCGGCTATATTTACGGGCTACTTGCGCTAGTCTTTCGTGATTTTTTAGGGTTTGTAGACCATTTTTTTGTCTTACTTGGTTAATACCTTGACGAATTTCAGCCTCGATTTGGGCAGTTGTGGCAGATTCAGGAGTAACTGATGGTTGTGGGGATTGGCTTAATGGTATGTCAATGTTGGGCAGAGGTGGCAATTGTTTGGTGATTTGCTCACACCCAGTAGATGATAGTGCGATCGCGACCCACACTAAGTATAATTTTTGAGGCAATCGATTCATAGTTATTTTCGTAGGTGTTTCAGACACAGATAAAACGTCAGTCCCAAGAATCTGTAGCCTTAGAACATCCTACTAGTTGCACACATTACCTATAAAGAATCAAAGAAACAACTCAAATCTTCTTTCCTGACTTTTTACTTATTGTTCAAATCACAACGAGCTTGGTGTCTACTCTTTGGCATCAAGTGCCAATGAACTTAGAATGTATTTGACTTGCTTGATCGCAGCAGTGTATTTGAAGACCCCATGTTTTTTGTAGAGACCCCATGATACAGGACTACGCGCATTACTCCACAGAACCCCAAAACCAGTTGCCTATAGCACCGGGTTCTTTTTCAGTTAGAAATTCTCTCTTAGCAGAAACAAACTCTTTTTTAGAGAGGATGCCGTCTTTATCGATATCAAGCTTGGAGAAGACAAAAGCTGATTTTTCAGCATCTAGGTCAAACACACTGAAGAAGAGACGATGCTCTTGTTCTGATATATGACCATCGCTGTCTAAATCAACAATGTCAAACAAAGTCTCTATTAAAGGGTCATTGTAATCTGGATTTGATACTGCTTTCTCTATGCCCTGACAAAATTCTTCGGGACTTACCTTACCGTCTCCATCCAAATCCGCTTTCGACCAAAAATTCTCCCAAATATGAAGCCACTTAAACAACATATCTTTGTGAATCTCTGAACCAAGCTCTGCGCTACGGATGTTGGCAAACCTCTCAGCAAAAATCTCAGCATCTTCTTTCCCGATGAAGCCTGAATTATCAGCATCCAGACAGTAAAAGTGATGCAGTAACTTTTTTCTATGATATTCGCTTAACAATGCTTTTCCCTTTTGCTTACCAAAACATACTTACATTACCACAACAGTACGTAGTCGATAACCACAATCACAAATACAGATTGAACCCGGATTTCTCACAAAGCCAGAAAAATCGGGGTTAAAAACTGCCAAAATGCAATTAAGAAATAAAAGTAAGTTCTGCAAATTGATCTAACACTCAAAAGCTCTAAGTAGCAAGGTGCAATTAAATATAAAATGCTCCAGTGTCTATTCACCTGCTTCGCTACGAGTTTTCATCCCATCCATTACAGTAATCACTCGTACTCATTATCAAACATCTCTCAGACTAGTGGTTCATCTCATTAATTTTGCTGGGTTAGAATCGAAATAGAGAGTTGAGCGATCGCAAAGCATAGGGTATGCCAAAAAAGCACATATTTAAGCTGACATAAGAACAAAATCAATAATTACTTGAAATAGTCAAGACTTACGCAACTGGCACAGTGCAAACTCACCTGTCACCTGTCACCTGTCACCTTAACCCTAAAATATTTGGTGCTTAACCTAGTCTTTACCCCAGAACTATAAGAAATGAATAGCTTCAGTCCAGAGCAGACTAGGAAACCCAACGGAGTTACGATTAATATCTATGCTAAACAAGTCGTGCTTGCCGCAAATAGCGATCGCCCTGACACTCACTACTGGATTGATTGCTGCTATAAGCTTCCCAGCCAGTGCATCCTCTTTCCGCATTAATCCCTATTTACAGCAGCCTTCGACAGAAGGAATGTATTTTACTTGGTTCACTGAAGAAGAAGTACCCGGAATCCTTTCAATTACTGGGGCTGGTCTAAGTAATCCCCTCAGCTTTACCAGTACACCTGCATACCAATCAGTCTTAGCATACACCAACGCCGAAAAGAATCAGAATATTACTGGTTTAGCTCCAGGGTCGTGGTTGCTTAGTGATAACAACTACAAACATAGCGTTGATGTGCGTGGTTTGTTACCGGGGACGACATATCAATATACGGTAGTCCAGGGGGCGAGTGTTTTTAACTCATCCTTTAAAACTGCTCCCACTAAAGACGACTGGAATAGCATTCGCTTTATTGCCATGGCTGACAGTGAAACCGAGCCAGCCGGACGTTTTAGCCGCCGTGAATGGCAACCCGGTGCTTTAGCTCCAGGTTCAGCAGCACGCCCCGAACTGAGTGGTAGTCAATGGGCAAATACTTTTGGCACTTCCGGCTCAGGTGGTTCACAAACTTTGCGCTATGCTTTGACTGAAACTGAAGGCTACAAACGCAACCTTGCGATCATTAACAGCCGCAACCCAGACTTCCTGCTAATGCCTGGTGATTTGGTGCAAGGTGGTGGCTACCAACCAGGCTGGGATGAATTTTTCCGCCACAACGCCGGGGAATTTGACAGTGGCTTGTCAACATATCCAATTTTGCCAGCCTTGGGTAACTGGGAAAACTTTGGCGCACTCAATGGCGGTTATGGTACTGATGCTGATGGACGTTTTGGCCCTAAATTTGGCCGCGATAAATATCATGTCTACTTTGATGCCCCAGATAACAGTACACCAGAGCATCAAGATAATTACTACCGTATCGACTACGGCCCTATCACTATTATTACCCTCGATAGTTCCAATGGTGAGCCAGATGATCGACGCAGTAACTACGGGGGTGATGGTCAACCACCGAAAATAAGCGGACAAGATTACACAAGTACAGGGACTGACACCCAAGAGAACTATACACGCACCCAATATGAAGCGACTGGCGGTACTGACTTAGCAGACTTCAACCCTGGTAGTCCCCAATGGAATTGGGCAAAAGCACAATTAGAAGATGCACGAACTAAGGGTCAAATGATTTTTGTGCAGTTCCATCACGCACCCTACAGCAGTGGTGAACACGGACAACCAATGAACCATGCTCTCTCAACGGGTCAGGGTGGTACACCAATGCGCCAATACCAGGGTATGTTTGAGGAATTTGGTGTATTGGCGGTACTATCTGGTCATAGTGAAATGTTCGAGCGCAGTTTTGTTGATGAAGACGGCGATGGTATTGGCGTATATTACTATGATGTAGGCGTATCAGGTGATGGGTTACGGGGTGAGAAACGTAACGGTTCAAGCTTGAGTGACCCTCTACTCAAGTACAACAACTTTAGCCAATGGACAGCCGACCAAAGTGAAGGTGAGTTTTGGCAAGAAATTGCAGGGGCGTTGCAATTAGTAGATGGTGGTAAACACTACGGACATCTTGAGGTAAATTTAGAGAACCTCAATGGGGCAAATGGCAAATACGCCAAAGTTACTCTGACACCAGTGTATAGCTTTCCCATTCTTGATCAAAACTATAATTTATTGCGTAGCGATCGCCGTACCTACAGTGATGATATTACCTTGTTCGTAGATACCAATGGGCGAATTATCCAAGCAGTTCCTGAACCTAGTCTAATTTTTGGTTTCTTGGTGTTTGGCTTAGGGACGCTAGGACTCAAATCACGCAAAATTAAGCAAAAACAGCCTTTGGCATAATTAACAGGGGCGTTAACTTAGATTAACGCTCTTTAATAGCGTGATACGTTTAAAATAGTGCATTAATATTGAAAGTCTGATAAAGCAAGGATTTTATAGTTTTCTGTTATTTATATTTGCAGCACAGTCACATCAAAATTTCTGTACCAGTTACGTAAGTTTTGATTACTTACATCTAAAGATAGGGCTAGCTATATTGTATTTATTCCGTAATGAAGGTTAAACTTCCTAATTAACTCTGCTATACCTAACAGAATTAAAAATACAAACTAATAATAAAACGAAGTAACTAAACAGTGGTGTGATAGGAGGGAGGAGAAATGTTAAGTTACAAAAAAGCTGTAAACATTACTACTCATCAACAGTGCGACACATACGCCTGGTTTTCGCAACGTGCTTGGGTGGAAATTGACTTAGAGGCGTTGACGCATAATGTAAAACAAATCAAGCAATGTTTATCACCACATACCCAATTGATGGCAGTAGTCAAAGCAGATGCTTATGGTCATGGTGCAGTTACAGTTGCGGAAATAGTATTACAAGCAGGTGCGAGTTGGTTGGGAGTTGCTACAGTTCCTGAAGGTATTCAACTCAGAGAAAGCGGGATTACAGCACCCATTTTGATTTTAGGTGCAACCCACACACCAGAACAAATTCATGCGATCGCTCACTGGCAGATCCAGCCGACAATAAGTAGTCCCCAACAAGCTTTAATATTTTCTAATACTTTAGAGAATATTCAGTATGGTTCTCCCATCCCTGTACATATCAAGCTAGATACGGGAATGTCTAGGTTAGGAACTAATTGGCAAGAAGCAGGGAAATTTGTACAGTTAGTAGACCGTCTACCGCATCTTAATATTGCCAGTATTTACTCCCACCTGGCCACAGCCGACAGCCCCGATACGTTAATTATGCAACAACAGCATCAAAGATTTGAGGAGGCGATCGCTCAAATCAAAGCTTTAGGTATCAAAATCCCTAGCTTACACTTAGCAAACTCAGCCGCCACTCTCGCAGATTCAACATTACACTACGACCTAGTGCGTGTTGGTCTAGCTATGTATGGACTATACCCAGAACTACATTTACAAAACAAGGTCAACCTCAAACCTGTTCTCCAACTCAATGCACGAGTCACCCACGTCAAAACAATTGCTGCGGGTACAGGTGTCAGCTATGGTCATAAATTTATTGCTCCTAGTGAAATACGCCTAGCTGTTGTTGGTATTGGTTATGCGGATGGCGTACCACGTAATCTTTCAAACAAGTTGCAGGTATTAATTCGTGGTCAGCGAGTACCACAAATCGGCACAATCACAATGGATCAGCTAATGATAGATGTAACTACTGTTCCAGATGTACAAGAAGGTGAAGTTGTTACTTTACTTGGTGAACAAGGCAATCAAAAAATTACAGCCGATGATTGGGCAGAAGAATTAAAGACCATTTCCTGGGAAATTCTGTGCGGATTCAAACATCGCCTGCCTCGTGTGGCAGTAATGTAGTTAACGATATTGGGCATTGGGTATTAGTGATTGATTTTTAACTATTCCCTATTTCCTTAAAATATATGTTATATTCGTGTAGTCGTATGATGCGGATGTGGCGGAATTGGCAGACGCGCTAGATTTAGGTTCTAGTTCCGAGAGGAGTGAAGGTTCAAGTCCTTTCATCCGCATAACAGTCTAAATAAAAAAGTATAAAGGGGTTTTAAGCAAGTGTTCACTTAAAACCCCTTTATACTTTTTTTAGAATTTCTCATGAATTAAATTAATGTCAAATGCCCTAGCCAATAGATCATGTGGGTTACAACTAAACCACATTTCGGCAAGCTCAATGACTACAAGTATCTTTCATATACGATTAATTGACTGTACTCTGTATCTCCAGAACAGCAAAACTCTTTGTAGGGAGAAGAAGTTGCTGTTATTACAGGAAAACAGGGGAGTCTGAATCATGGGACAGTAAAGACCTTATATATAGCCTCAAAGCTTCAAGACAAGGTTCAACATAAGAAACAGACCAAGGTTCAGGG